>CAMLEL010000227.1 GCA_946478935.1 uncultured Armatimonadota bacterium | reverse complement strand
CAGATTATGCCAAATCACCGGCGATTACAAGTCCTTTAGCGCCTTCTCAAAACTGAAGAAGGCCCGTATCTCTTTTGCATAGACATCCCAAACCTGGGTTGGGCCCAAGCCACCCACGTCCTCCAGCTCAACTGGACATGAGAGAGGGAACACCGTCTGCCAGCGCTCAAACTCACCGCGAATCCTCATCTCATCTCTGGCGCCCCAGAGAATGAGGGCAGGAAGTTCCTTGAGGCTTGAGCGACGGTGCCAGAGGGTTTCGAACCACGCTGTCTCCTTGAGAAGGCCACACGCCATCGCGTAGGGGCCTTCACGCTCGTTTGTATTCTCAAACGGCATCAGAAACTGGTCCAACATTTTTCGAGGCATGAGATTCGCGTCCGCCAACAGCGGCGGCATGAAGAATCGAGGAGATGCTCGAAGGTTGTGGTAGTAGATCCGATTGATCGGATTTGCATAGATCTTGGCCAGTCGACGAGCCCGGCCCGAGTCTTCCTGCGACCACATCCAAGTATTCGAAATTACGACATCCCGAACCCGCCCCGGGTTTTGGATCATCCACTCGATGCCGATGGGTCCGCCATAGTCGTGCAAGAAAATCGTGAAGTCGTTCAGATCGAGGTGTTCAATGAATGCGTCGAGTCTGGAGGCATGTCCCATCCCTGAGTAATCTGCGCGGGAAGGCTTGTCGGAAAGGCCAAATCCCAGGAAGTCAATCGCGATGCATCTTCTGGTGTCTGAGAACTCCTGGACAAGATCTCGAAAGAGGTAGCTCCAAGTCAGGTTTCCGTGGAGGAACAGGATTGGGCGTCCCCGGCCCTCGTCCAGGTAGCTCATCCTGCCATCCGGTCCGTCAAATGTGTGGACCGTGCATGGGTACTCCTCGCGATCGAGCCAATTGGGAATCATGAGCGACCTCTAGCTTATTCTACGAGCGCATCAAGAGGGGGTAGCGACGAGAATCAGTTAAAATCCGCAAATGGCGACGCCTTCCGTACCAGAAGCCACCCCGTCGCCCCTTCAGCCTGTGCGTGCTCGGGCGATTATCGCGGGCTGTCTTCTCAGCGTTCCCGTCTGCTACGTCTCGCCAAACCAGGCGTACAGCGTGATCTTTTCGCTGATGGTGCCACCGGTTAGCGCCCTATTTTTCATGGTGGCGCTGAACTTCATTCTGCGGAAAATCAGCTCCAAGGTCGCATTTAATCAGACTGATCTGCTGATCATATTTGCGATCACCGCAGTCGCCGGGGCCTGTTCAGCTGAGTGGATCAACGTCACCAACATGGCGACGTGGTCTTACCCTCATCGTCAGACCGACGGCACTGTGCGTGACTACCTGACCAAATATATGCCCGATTGGCTTGTCATCAAGGATGAGAAGTTGGTGACTGAACTTCGGGGTGGCGGATATGGCCTGTCGTATGCCTTCAGCAAGATCCCACTGTTTCTTCCGAAATGGCTTGCCTGGTTTTCTCTGTTTTTCTCGATCTGTTTTGCGACCTTGTGTATCAATTCTCTCATGCGCGGAGCTTGGTGCGACCGCGAGCGCCTGGCTTTTCCGCTTATCCAGTTGCCGGTCGCCGTTGCTGAGCAGGGTGGCAATGGCCCCATTTGGCGAAGCCGGTACATGTGGATTGCGTTTGCGGTGATGTTCAGCATCGACATGCTGAACGGGTTCAATTACCTCTATCCCAACGTACCTTCGATTCCGACCAAGACGATCTTCGATATCCGGGCCGTTTTCAAAGAGCCACCGCTCAGCAATATTGGTGACTTTCGAATCTCGATTTACCCCTACATGGCGGCAATCGGTCTGTTTATGCCGAGCGATTTGCTACTTAGCTTCGTTGTGTTCTTCCTGCTTCGGAAAGCATCCCATGTCGCGTTGGCAAGCTACGGAATTCCGCAGGATACGTTCAGTGGTACCGGGCTCCAGCCAGGACCACCCTACTTCGACGAGCAGACATGGGGCGCCGTATTCGCCATGTTCCTGGGCGCCGTGTGGGTTTCCAAAAACTATTTGAAAGAGGTCTGGAAGGATGTCCGGACAGGTAAGAAGCCCAACGACGCCGGAGTGACCCACCGCTGGGCTTTTGTGGGGTTATGCGTCAGCTTTCTTGGATGCGTGGCTTTCGGCTACTTCGGCGGCGGAATCCCCTTGTGGTACATGCTGCCGTATGTCGCAGCATTTCTGATTTTCAGCATCGTTCTCACCAGGATTCGGGCCCAGCTTGGGCCACCCACTCACGAGTTTGCCTTTTTCGGGCCCACGGCGCTTATGAACCGATTTGTGGGGACCCGCTGGATCACTGATGGTCAAGCATCGTTCATCGGCCAGGGGTTCATGTACATGAACCGTATTTTCCGTACGCATCCGATGCCGTTCCAGCTCGAGGCGATGAAAATGGGACAGCTAAATCGCACCCGCCAAAAGCCCATTTTCGTCGCGATCGTACTGGCCATTATTCTCGGATTCTTTCTCGGCAGTTTCTTTACGACCGCCCAAAGCTACCGGATCGGAGTCATTGGTTGGAGCGGAGTCGAGAGCTACGTGCAGAATATGGTCCGCGATCGGCATGGACCCGACATTATCGGGATCATCATGACGATCTTTGGATTCTCCATGGTCATGCTGCTGGATGCCATTCGTTTCCGATTTCCTGCTTTTCCGCTACACCCGGCCGGTTATGTTCTCAGCATGAACTTCGGCGTGGATTACTATTGGTTTGGCTTGCTGCTCGTCCTATTGATCAAGAACTTCGTACAGCGATACTACGGACTCCGTGGATACGATAAACTCAGGGCCGTCGGACTTGGCATCCTGATCGCCGAGTACTTGGCCGAAACGATTTGGATGACCATGGCGATGGTAACTCAGCAAAGCACTTATACCATCAGCATCAACGACCGGTCCCTAGGCATACAGTGAACGGTTCTCCGCCGCAAGATCTAAATCGTATTGTGTTCGACATGCCTGAGGCAAGCGAGCCACGTCATGTCGGCGGCTGGATTATCCTCTTTATCATCTTCGGCCTCATGGTCACGATGGAGTGGGTTCAGTACATGGATCGCGGCACTGAACCCAAAAATAAGTACTCCGAGCCTCTGCAGCAGCTCCGGTTCGCAATCGTGATGAAGGAAGCGGGCCGGAAGTTGGGGGGCGAGGCGCCGGGAATGGAACGGGGGGTCCAAGATGTTGCCGAGGACCTCAAGCAGGACGCCACAAAGAATCGGGACGCTGCTCGCATTTTCGCCGCCGCCAAGAGTGAACTGAAAGAACCCGTTCCCGAGCCTGTCACGCAACTGCTGCGCTCCAGCGAGTCGAAAGGGGATCGGTTACTGGCTGAGGTATTCGCCGCCAAGAAACTGACTCCTGAGCGTGCGCAAGAGATTGAGTCAGCCCTGGACGGCAATGGATTCCTTCATCGGCTGGCCCGGACGCAAGCGCGTGAAAAGGCGGGCGACGACTCGCTCAGAAAGAACTTTGTCTCAAACCAAGAAGCGTTGGCAAAATTTGCCGCAATCGGCGGAATGTTTTTGACCCTTGGCTTGGGAATCTGTCTTCTGATCATCTACTTTGTCCTGAAGGCCAACGGAAAACTGCCCAGCATTGGGATGCCCTTGGAGCGGATCTCAGCTGCCGACGCAGATCGCCTTGCATTGCGCTGCGCACAGGTTCTGATGGCCTTTTTGGGTGTGCAGATCGTGGTGCCGCTGTTGCTCAAATCGACTGGATTGTCCATCGACAAGTATCTTGCAACCATCGCGATCTATATATTGATGATCGGGGCCGTCCTTTGGCTGTTTCGATTTCCGATCGGCGGAAAGCGGTTCAGTCTGCGCTCAATCGGCATTCACTCGAATGAACTTGGCAAGAACGTCCTGTGGGGATTCGGAACCGCGATTGCCAATATGCCAATCGTGCTGCTGCTCGGAGTCCTCAGCCAGAAACTGTTCGCCGGCCTGCCTGGAGCCGAGCATCCCACCACGGTTGAGATTCAAACCGGCGTTGGCTTTTTAGGCATGACCGCGATTTTCTTTGCCGCCTCGATCGGCGCGCCCATCATCGAAGAGATAATGTTCCGAGGCACGCTCTTACCAGCGATGGCGCGGGTGCTGCGGCGACCCGTAGTGGCGATCTTGCTCCAAGGACTGATCTTTGCTGCCATTCACCCGACCGGATTGCCCGCTTGGCTGCCGTTGGCGGCAATTGGCTCTACGAGCGGCTTCCTTTCGCGGCAAACGGGCTCGCTGGTGCCTTCCATCGTGATGCACGCTGTCCACAACTTCGGCACCCTCATCTTTGCAACGGCCATGTTCAGTTAGTCGCGCCTGAAAAGATCCTTTCGAAAACACCGTCATACCCGGGAGATCCATGGCCGGAAAGGCTTTCCCAAGTTCGCGTAGCTGTGGTTCGGCTCAATTGTCAAAGGGGTTGACAAGTTCCTTGGGGGGGGCAATAGAATGCAGTCGTGAGATTGTTGTATGTATTGCTTCTTTCAACGGTTGCCGGTCTTGGCGTCTCTCAGGTCCAAGGTGGCGGCGATCCGCCGGACGACGATTACAATAACTATGAGCCGTCTCGGAATAAGCTCGCGGTTGTCAGCGTGCAGGGCTTGGCCGTCAATCAACTGGTGAGCGGCACCAAGGTGGAATTCTCGATCAAGGCGGAGGTTGGAGAGCGGCCACATGGACCGGATTGGACTTCGGACGAGGATACAAACTGGACCAAGGCCTTCGTCTCATCGGTATCGCTCAAGATCGGCGGTCAATCCGTGACACCTTTGCCAACGATTCCATCCGGAGAAGACAGCTACAGCAAGAGCGTCCGCTTCGCCAGCACCCACTTCAACGACGGCTCCGACATCAACCTGGAATTGACGGCGACTTTTGTCTTTCAGCGCTTGCAAGGAACCACC
>CAMLEL010000226.1 GCA_946478935.1 uncultured Armatimonadota bacterium | reverse complement strand
GCCCCATTCACGCACGAGTACGTTTGCCGACTCATCATCGCCGTCCGGAGCCGATTCGTGAGGAAGGTTGGGAAGTTGCAGCTCGATTTCGCGCAGGTCGGATTCAAGTTGACGAACTGCGGTTTCCAATTCGCCAATGACCCTCTTTAGTTCGGCAGTTTGACTTTTGGCCGCCTCTGCTTCATCGCGCTTGCCCTGGCCGATTAGCTGTCCAATGGTCTTACTGATCCGGTTCGATTCAGCTGCCTTCTCATCGAGAGCGGTACGGGTCGCCCGCCACTCGGCATCCAAGCTCAGGAATCGATCGACAAGGGAGGCATCGAGCCGCTTTCGCTTGATGCCATTTCGGACAAAGTCCGGGTCCCTACGGATCAATTCACGGTCGAGCATCGACTCGTTGTACCCGGTGGACTGGAAACATTCAGAGCCCATGGTTCGTCCGAATCATTCTCATCGCATACTAAGCACTGGAGGTAGGACTCATGAAGATTCGACAGAAGGGATGGTTGGTTATTGCAGGTGTTCTCGCGATCACTGCGATTGGCGCCACTCAGATCCGCGAGATTATCAAAATCGTTGGCGTGGGAGCGGCCGTCAAGCAGTTCGGTCCCCAGATCAATTCAGCGATCAACAAACTGGCAAACCACAAGGACACAAGCACGCGTGCGACAAAGGTCGTGCCCATTATCAGCGCCGGTATCAACAGCAGGAAGGCGATTGGTGCGGCACAGGTCATGGGTCCAAAGTCCTTGGTTGACAAGGTACAGGCCGTGGCTCAGTTGGACCAGGATTTGTTCGGCCGAGAGATCAAGATCCGAGCAATGATCCCGGTAGAGTCGCAAGACGTGATTCGCAACATTCGCAAGGTAGATGGAGTCGGCGTGAGCGGAATTGTGGACTTGAAACTCTAGTTCAGTTCTCTCCAGGTTTACGCTCCGAACTGGGCGTGAGTCGGCCAGCCCGGGAAGTAAGTTGCGATCATCTCGCAATTTTCTTCACTAAAGGGCTGGTCAATTTGCTTCTATGGGTGCATAATGCAAAGAGGTCAGACTTGTCTGACCTAAAAGAAAACGCAGGACGCGGACCTCGAGTACAGCCTGAATCAATGAGCTAGGCGACTCATAGGAAACTTAAGGAAGTTGTGAGTTGCCCCTCTGAGTGAGGGTGATCGCTTCGAGAAGCGCCCTGGTGTTTTCAAATAAAACAATAGGAGCAAATGGATTTGAAGCGAACTGCAAAATACGCATTAACGCTCGTTCTCGGCGCCGCCGTCGTTATGCCGGCGGTTGCTCAGGACAACTTCCCCGACGTTCCGGAAAACCACTGGGCTTATAAGGAGCTCGCTCGACTGAAGGCCGAAGGCCTCTTGGTCGGTTATCCGGACGGACTTTTCCGAGGCGGCCGCCCCGCATCGCGCTATGAGATGGCTGTTGCTATCCACGCCGCGTGGGCCAACCTCAAGGGAATCACCGACGGCCTCAAGGGTCAGATCGACGACATTCTTCGACGAATCGAGGGTGGCTTTGCTAGCAAGGCTGATCTCGACAACCTTCGAAGCGCACTCGAAGCTCTGCAGAACCAGGTCAAGGTCAACACCGACGACATCGCTGCTCTGAAGCGACTGATCGACGAGTTCCGCGGCGAGCTGCAGAAGCTCGGTGCAGACGTCGAGCAGATGAAGAAGGACATTGCCTCCCTCGACAAGCGCGTCACCGCGCTCGAGAAGAGCAAGCTGCCCTTCGACGTCCACGGCGACCTCAACCTCGTTGCTCTCGGTGGTTACTCCGGTAACGACGACGAGTTCGGCGTGACCGTTGACGGTCGACCGCTCGGCTATGGCCGCGGCGACTACGACGGCGTGCCGGTTGGCGTGACACGCGACCTCACGGTTCTCCACGAGGGCGCTCTGGATCTCGTTTCCAACAACGAGTCCGGGCCCAAGTTCTACGCCAGCTTCGTCTTCGGCAACATGATCGGAGACGGATCTCTCGGCGGTAACGTTCCTGGCACCGGTTTCGGTAACCAGTCGACCGTTAACGCTGGCGAGCCTTTCGGCGAAGGCGAATCGGCTTGGTACGCTAACCGATTCTACGTTGACTTCGACACCTCCGTCGCTTCCCTCGGCTTCAATGCCAAGGTCGGCCGCGTTGGTTACAAGATCAACCGCATGATGTTCCAGCGCCCTGACAACACCCCGTACTTCAAGAACGATCGGTGGGACAATGGCGAGTGGATGTTCGACGGCGCGATTCTTGGCTTCCGCTTCGGCCAGGCCAAGTTGAACGTCTTCGGTGGTCGCAACAGCGGCCGAGTGGCTTCGAACGGCGCCGATATCGCTCCTATGTGGGCCGGTAACGACGAGTTCTTCTTCAGCCCCTACGGTCAGACCAACGGCGACCTCACGATCGACCAGAGCCTGGGCGCTCACCTTTGGCTGCCACTCGGCGACAAGGGTCAGATCAACCTGGCTTACCTCTGGCTTGACAGCAACGACGTCGTGAACAACGGTAGCTCCGTGCTCGAGATGTTCAACCGCGTTGTGGTCTACGGAGGCGACATCAACTACGATCTGGGCAGCATTGCTCTTAACGGCGGTTACGCCAAGAGCGACCTGTTCTACAACAGCGAGTCCAAGTTCGACGAGGATAACGCTGCGTGGTGGGTCGGTCTTAAGTTCAAGGGCGGCGGAGAGCGCTGGGGAATCGGAGCCGGCTATAAGTCGATCGATCCTCTGTACGCTGCTCCCGGCGCATGGGGCCGCATCGGCACCTGGTGGAACCCAGTCGACCTGCAGGGCTTCCATGTTGACGCTTGGCTCAAGCTCAGCGACAACCTGACCCTCAGCGGCATGGGCGCCTTCATGAACGGTCGCGAGACCGATTCATCCGTCCTCGATGAGGACGATCAGGTGACCACGATCAAGGTTGGCTTGGACTACAAGCTCTCCTCGACCAGCAGCGTGATGCTCGGATACGAAACCAATATGTGGGACCTCGAAGACAACTTCGGCGGCGAACCCACTCAGAACTGGTTCACCCTGGGCTTCAACTTCGGTCTGTCGAGCAACGCAAATCTGCGACTGTTCTGGCAGGTCTCCGACACCGATTCAGATGGAGTCAGCGACTTCAACTTCTTCGGCCAGGAGCGAGCTCGCGGCGGCCTGATCGGCACCCAGCTCAGCGTCAAGTTCTAAACGAGACGTTCAAAAGCCCTCGATTCCTTTTGGAGTCGGGGGCTCTTTGTTTTAGGTCCTCGAAAATGCGTTGAATGCGCGCCGTTCAGACTCTGCAGGGCTAATGCTAGGCTCTGAGATAGCGCTGGAGCGCTCCCAAGTCGGCCATGAGCATCCGATACTGCTCCGGGGTCAAAGCTTGCGATCCATCGCTCAGAGCCTTTTTTGGATTGGGATGCATCTCGATCATCACGCCATCTGCTCCCACAACCATCGCCGCCTTTGCCATCGGAGCAACATATCGGGCAACCCCAGTCCCATGCGAGGGGTCCACGATAACCGGCAGGTGCGAATACTCCTTGAGGACGGGGACAACCGAGAGATCCAACGTATTGCGGGTGTAACTACGGTCGATCGGCATGACGCCACGCTCGCACAGAATGACATTTGGATTGCCTTGACTCAGGACATACTCCGCTGCCAGCAGAAACTCGTCGATGGTGGCACTGGGGCCGCGCTTCAGAAACACCGGCTTACCGCTTCGCCCGGCCTCGATGAGCAACGGGAAATTCTGCATCGAGCGGGCCCCGATCTGCAAAATGTCCACGTACTCGGCCACAAGCGGAACCATGTCGCCGCTCATCACCTCCGAGATCGTCGCCAAGCCAAACTCTGCGCCTACCTCTCGGATGATCTTTAATCCCTCTTCCTGCAGACCTTGGAACGAATAAGGTGATGTACGAGGTTTGAATGCTCCGCCCCTCAGCACTTGGCCACCCGAATCTTTGACGATTTGCGCTGCTTCACGGAACTGGTCAATGCTTTCGACCGAGCAGGGCCCGCCCATCACCACGAAGTTGCCAGGGCCAATGCGCACGCCCTTCACGTCAACGATGGTTTTCTCGCGGTGGAATTCAGTTGACGCAAGTTTGTACGGCCGGGAAGTTTGTGTTATTTTGTTGACGCCATCGAGAGCGCCGATAATGCTTTCAAGAGTCGATCGTTGGTCACTGGAGAGCGCGGATGGCACGCCGATCGCGGTCCGATCCTCGCCCGGCAAAATGAGCGGCTCCAAGCCCTCTTGTCGGATGGCTTCAGCAACGGCTTCAATCTGGGCGGGCGTGGCCCCGACTTGCATCGAGATGATCATGGAAGGCTAAGAGGTTACCTCTTGACTACCCATGAGTCTAGGCAACCGTTGGCGTGTGAAAGCGCTCCTCAGCCGCTGCCTCATACTTGGATCGCTGGTCGGCCGAGAGCGTCCTCCAAGTGAGAAATTGCTTTCTCAGATTGGCGAGGAATCGGCCGTTAACGGTCACCCAGTTTTCCGCCTCTCCTGAAAGCCGACTGAGCTCCAGATGAAGCACATAGACTCCGGGCGCTTGACCGGGTTCAGCCACCAGCAAAAGCCCCTGGGATACGCTCAAGTCGTACGGCGCAAGCCATGCCGTCGTCGAGATGAAGAACCGATCAGCTTCGTTCCAGATCTTGGTGTCGGCGGTCACAAAGTCGCCAATCGTGTACCCCTCATACGCCAGGAGCCACTCTCCGAGGAACTCGGTAAGCGGACTGGCTTCCGTGCTGGAAACGCTGAACGGGAGTGGCAGTCGCCATGTGTCTCCTTCAGGCTCGGTTTCGAATGCCTCCTCGGATTGCGCAGGAGCTGCGATTTGACTTGCTTTGCGGGCCGGGTAGATCGTGCTGGCAAGCACGGTCGCCATCACCAATCCTGCAGAGAGCACTGCGGAACTCGACGAGAAATTTAAATAGAGGCTGGGCAAGATTCCGGTGGCGACAATGATCTTGGCGGCAAACTGGGCCGAGAAATAGCCGAAGAC
>CAMLEL010000225.1 GCA_946478935.1 uncultured Armatimonadota bacterium | reverse complement strand
CAGCGCCTGGATCTGCGCCTGACACGCTTCCCAATATTGCAAATCTTCGATCGGGCCGTAAATCGTGAATGTTGCCGGTCTATTGAGCTTGCCTAGCATCTCGATGGCTCCGATAAGATTCTTTTTGGGTGAGACTCGGGAAAGCCACGCGAAGTCTGCGGTTCCGGAACCCTTAAGTATGTGGGCGGCATCGCACTGGCCACCAAGGACAGGTGGGGCTTCGATGATTGTTCGAGACACTTTGGAGATCGTCCGGCGAACATCTGCACCCTCGTGCACCGACGAGACGTGCCAAACCACATTGTCCGCAAGGCCCAACGCTTGCGCGAGTTTGATATACACGGCCTTCTTCACGCGCTTCAGCGCAAGGGCTCCTGCCGAAAACTCTCCGCGTGGCGCCAAGGCAATCTTGGCTCCACCGAGTTTTCCAGCCCTTCCAAGCATGAGGATAGCCCTGCTCATTCCTGAAAAGTAGCTGTTGAGATAGATTAGATCGGGATCGACATCTAGCACCATATGTTCGAGGTCTCGTCGCAGGTTGATCTCCGGTGCCGTGTAGTAAACGGGCACACCGTCAAAGTCATTCCACTTGTTCGGATGGATTCCGGGGTACGACTCTAAGTCACCCAAATCTCGATCTCGCGTGACAATTCTCAGATCATGTTTGGCACGGAGTGATTGAACAATGCGGCTGACTGAAGCGATGGGTCCCCCGCCCTTGTAGCCTGGCAAGTAGTAGTCCACGAAAATAAGAACCCTGAGCTTGCTCACGCCGCACTTTCCTCACGTCGCAGATATTCTTCCAGTCGAACGATGTTGGACTCCCAAGTTCGGTGCTCCAACACGTATTCTTGGGCACGGGATCCCAATTCAGCACGCTTGGTTTCAGGCCAGCAAGCGACTTCTTGTATCGCGCGAGCTACCGCATTCGGGCATTCCTCTCGCAAGAGAATCGCGAACTCACCGAACTCCGTTTCCGCGTGACCGGTGCAAGTGGTCAGCAATGGAACGCCGGTCGCCAAACATTCGATCACTTTGGAAGGAAAGACATATCGATGCGTCCGGTTATCGGTACGTCGCAGGCTCAGGACCAAATCGGCAGTGCGATAAAGGTCTTCCAAATCACGGTGCGGAAGCAAGCCCGCATAGCAAACGCGAGAATCCAATCTTGCCGCGTGCTTCACCATATCCTTGAGCGCACCGGCGCCGGCAATAGTGAATCGGAACTTTGGAGACTGGATCAGCTTGATCGCCTCAAGAAGCAGTTCCACGCCATTGAGCTCACTGAGTTGGCCCGCGAAGACCACGTGAAACTCTTCTTTGGATCGCTCTGGTTTGGATTCAAACTTTCGAACGAAGCTCTCTGGGACGCCACCTTCCATCACCAGTGACTCCCGACCCTCAGCAAAGTCGTTTACGATGGCCTTGTTCGCCACCAAGAGCCCGTCCACTTTGGGAATGATTCTCTTTTGTGCCTCAAACTCCAAACGCCTGAGCCACCCATTGGGGATCACTTCGCCGGGAACATAGATATCCCCGATGAAGGGTACGAACTCTGTTCTCGTGAGCTTGCAGCCCAGCCAGATGGGCCATGCAGGCGGAGCATTCAAGTTGTATGCAATCGCGATGCGCCTTTCAGATTTCCGGTGACGGAAACCCCAGCCGAGAGTCTGGAAGAAGCTGGCAATTCCGAGCGTTAGAATTTTGAGCGGCCCCAAATTCAGGAACGGCAGAAACCGAACCTGAGTACCATCTGCCAGTCGCTCACGACCGCCGGTGAAGAAGAGCTGTGGATGCCTTGGAAATGACGGCATCGGAAGGTAACTGAACACGTCGGCCATGGGTAATCCCGACCGACGAAAAGCTGACAGAAAGTTCAGTTGGAACAGGTTTGCTGCTGTGCTGGAAGCCGGCGTTTTGTAGTCCGGCCGATCTGGCGCAAAGGCGCCAAAGTAAACGATCGATGAGTTCTTCATGGTTTCCCCTTCGGCGCGAGAGCGCGCCGGCCACGTAAGTACGTAATGACCCAGATGTAAAAGGCGAAAACACCTTCGCCGTCTTGAAGCATGCGATTGGTCGCAGGTAAGTAAAAAATGAGGACGGTCAGCATCCAAAACATCACGACGGCGTAAGGACTTCGTCCGCCAAGCATGTCAGACCAGGTGAGTGCCAGTAATGCGCCCAAGCCAAGCATAACCAGGGCCGTTCCCCAGACTCCAAAATCGTTCAAAAAGTACGGGTAGGCCGTGCACCAGTACACTGGATACTTGAATCCATCTTTCTCTGAAATGATGTACGGAAGCGATCGCTGCTCAAACGAATCATCGTTCGAGAATCGTGCGAAGTTCCGGGTTAAAAACATGCTGTGCCCGAAGCCATACATGGGCTCATGCTCCCTGTCCAGACTCAGGCTCAGACCGTAGTAGCCAGTAGTCAGGTAGCCCGCGAAAGCGAGGAACCCTGGTTGGGCTTCCACGGGAATCGCTGAAAGTAGCCAATTGGACCGGTCAGGGTGCTGTTGAGTGGCAGGATTCACTGCAAAGGTCGCCGTATCTGATCCGACTCGGCTGATGTGCGAATAGCTGAAATATGCGAGGAAGAGCGCGAAGGCTGCGAGCAAGCCCACGACCAGGTTGCGAACGACCCGTCGGGATAGTACGGTGACTTTCGCCCAGTGACCAGCGAGCAGAATCAGTGGCAAGGTGACCAGGAGATCGGCGATGTCTCGGCGCTGCCCTGTAGCTACGCACATGATCACGGTTACCATGGCCATACCGATAACTCCGAACTTCATCGGGCGAGAAATGCGGCCCCAATAGTAAACGGCAAGCGGAAAGGCGATGACCAGAAGCGCGCTCAGAAGAATCCGCAGATAAGCCCCGGCGTTCGTATTGTGGGCTGCATACTCATGAGCCTCCATGTAAGCTTGGCCCGGGTTTAACAGACTGCCGACGATATCTGGTATGAATCGTCCTGTCCGCGCATAGCTGGTAATCGGTATGACCAAGATGCCGCAGATGAGGCCAGCGCGAATCAACCGTGCGGGTTGGGAAGCAAATGGGGAGGCGGTTGGCCGAGTGTGAGCGACCAGGAGGTATCCCAGGAACAGGCTTCCATGACAAAGGGCAACAAAACCGAATAGCCCTTGTGGATTCCGCATCGGCCATTGCCAGGGTCCGAACGCAAAAAGCGCCAAGGTTGCCCACAGAAAGGCCTGTAATAGGATCATCGGCGCCAGCCGTCGCATGTACGACACTTGAACGATCGCCGACTCGGCAATTTGAGTTCCAGGCAGAACGATGCTCATGCCGCTTTTGGAACCTCCAAGATTGTTTGCGAGGCTTGGGGGCGACGGATCAACATCAAGGCAACCAGGGTTCCAAATCCGGCGACTGCGAGCCCAACCAACGCGATCGACCACCAGGTATGCGGCGATGCCAGAGCCGAAACGGTGCCGCCCAATACGAACCAAGCGGCGGAGAATGCGAGAAAGGAGTGGCTTTCAAACGCCACTTGGCCACTGATGGCGCTGAGTTTTCGGCGTGCAATGGTTCCGCAAATGATCGGTGGCAAGATCGAACCGCACACCAGCCAGAATTCATTTCCAATCCCGGCGCCCAGGTTGATGAGCGCGACTCTTGCCGCGCAGTCAGCTAACAATAGACCGGATGCCGTGCGGAATCGGCCATTCGCCCTGAGTCTTGAAATGCCTGCATAGCACCATGCTGCAGAGGAAGTTCCAATAGCTATTGCCGCCGTCAGCGCGATGGACGGTTGAAATGCGCCGGCCGTCCACAGTGGGACGAACGTAGCGTTTATGGCGAGATACCCGCCCATCATGATTCCGGTCAGGGCAAGGAAGCGATCTTCCAACTCTTTCAGAACATGGCGTGTCCGGTCCACCGCTTTCGTGGCAAACAGGTGCCCCAGACCCGCCTCGGTTGCATAGGTAGACATATCCAAGATCGACTTTGCGAACTCAGCCAGCTTTCGCGAAACGCTGATTAACACTGCTACCTTCGGACCCAAAAACAGGTTGGCAATGAACACTTGGCTGTTGTTCATCAAAGCGTAGGCAATGCCCGAAGTCAGCAACGCTGGCATCTCGCGTGCGTAGTCACTGACGTAGCGCTTACACGGTCGGAAACCTGCCCTTGCCATGGCAAATCCTGGAGCAAAGGCCCAAAGGACAATCCCGGCAAGGACGGATCCACTGCTCCGAACTGCCAATCCGCAGGCGATGGAAGGCAGCCCAAAGCCGGATTTGAGAAGGATATAAGTCACGACAAAGCCAAGCAAGGTGGAAGCCATCGAGCAGATGTTAAGCGCCCAAGTGCGCTGTAAGGCACGGGCAAGTCCCTGGAATCCGTAGCCAATGATGACGAGCGCCGTGGCGCCTGCCGCAATCTGAAGACTTAGAACCAGTTCAGGATGCGGCCTCCCGGCAAGCGACTGAACGATGTAGGAAGCGGAAACTGCTGCACCAACTCCCAGAACAGTGGCCACGATTGCAAGGATCGCAAGTGCGCTGGCGAACATCTGCCCGATCTCCGATTCGCGTCGATCTGCCAACGCGGCGCTGATTCGCTGAATCATGACGGTGGGAATTCCACAGTCAAATGCCACCAGCCACAACAGGATTTCTCCCGTGGCCAACCAGAGTCCATACGATTCAACCCCGGCGGCGCCAAGATACATCGGAAGCAAAGCGATCGACTGGATCGCCGCGATCAGAGAGTTTCCTCCTGATCCGACGAACGTACCGATCGCAGCTTTCCGGCGGCTCACACTTGACAAGTCAGGCCGCCTTTTTCAATTCGTCAGTGGACTGAGTGGCCGTCGGCACTTTTGGCCGGCCTGAGTCAGCAATTAGCGCAGCCAGGAGCCCAAGGACCAATCCCAAAAGTCCTGCCAGTACACCATTCTTAGCGAGGCTCTTGTTAACGGGCTCCTCGTCGATCTGTGGCACATCGAGGACCTGCCATCGATTCGGATTCCGCAACTCTTGGACTTTGGCTAATTC
>CAMLEL010000224.1 GCA_946478935.1 uncultured Armatimonadota bacterium | reverse complement strand
CCCGGATGGTCAACGGTACGGGCCCGCAGACCTGAATCTTCTGAATCAGTGGGTTGCAGAGGGTCGAATTCTGTCCAACACCATGATCGAAGAGGCTGCTACCGGTCGGCGGTTTACCGCGGATTCGTTGCCCGGTCTCAGTGTTCAGACGCAAACAAGTTTTCATTCTCCACCAATGCATTCGGGCACGGTGAACCCTCCACAACCTTACGCAAACTACTATCGCGCCGGTCCTCAGATGGTGGTGGACAATGGCCAGAGCGACCTGACCTTGGCCTATGTGTTTGCTTCGATTGGCTTGGTCACGTGTTTGGGCGGCGGAGTTTGTGGAGGCTGTTCCCTTATCGGTTTGGTGTTTCCAATTCTTGGCGTGGTCTATGCCAAGAAGGCTGAAGACAAAGGGCATCCGTCAGCAAACTCGGCGAAGATCCTTGCATGGGTGGCCCTTGCGCTACAGATTGCAGGCACGATTTTGGGCCTGATCTTCTTCGGAATCGGAATGATGGGCGGTTGGAACTAACGCCTGGCTGCAACCAAGATTCGGAGCCACTTTTCAGCGCCCAAATAATCGGTATCGACGCCACCTTTGCCTCGGCTGGAATGGACAAAGTATCCATTGCCGAGATAGATGCCGGTGTGCCCGATCTTGTTGCGCTTCTTTTCCCAGAAGTAGAGCCGGTCACCCTTCTGCAAATCTTCAAGGCGCGTAATCGGTTTGCCCACAAGTGCCTGCTCTGCGGCCGTTCGCGGAAGGTTCAAACCTACCTGACCAAACAGATTCTTTACGAATCCAGAACAATCGATCCCTTTGGTAAGGCTGTTGCCTCCCCACACATAGGGTGTCCCACGGAATTGAAGGCCAGCTTCCGCTGCCCATCCACGCGAACCTGATGTGCCCTGCATCGATCGGCTGGTTCGCGGCTTGGCGTCGACGGTGACTTCGTATGGCAGTTTGGCGACGGTATCTGCCGGAACATAACCGTACGATCCATTCTGGAGAAGGACCTTCATCCAGTTGTCGCGCGAAGAGTCGGTTACGACGAGGTATTCGAACTGCTTGACCCGATAGAAAACGCGAGAGCGAGTGCTCATCTTGGAGTAGATCGGCGTCTTTTCAGTTGCCTGACCCAGCTTGCCCAGCACCTTCTTCTCGGCATGAGCCGTACTCGCCCCAAGCAGGGCGGTGAATGCGATGATTACCTTCCACACCATCATTGATCGTTTACTACCAGAATTATAGGCGAACTTGTACTCGTCTAAAGACCTGCTCCCAATAACGCGAGAGATTTTAGAATCGTTAGCCCGTCGGTTGAGCCCAAGATTCGTTTCGTCGCCCTCTCGGGGTGCGGCATGAGTCCCAATACGTTTCCTTTTACGTTCAGCACGCCAGCAATGTTCTCTACTGAGCCGTTTGGATTCGCATCTGGAGTCGCGTTCCCTACACTATCGACGTATCGGAAAGCGATTCGTTCACTATCCGTCAGCTCCTTGAGGGTTTCGGCGTTGCAAACGTACCTGCCCTCACCGTGGGCGACAGGAATCTGGACGATCTGATCGACCCCGCGCGTCCACATGCTGGACCGGTTCTCGGCGCGCAAAAAGACGTGCCGACAAACAAACTTCTCAGTGTCGTTCTTCAGGAGCGCACCGGGCAGAATTCCCGTTTCACAAAGAATCTGGAATCCGTTGCAGGCGCCGATGACAGGCCGACCCTCGCTTGCAAACCTTCGAACTTCGTCCATGATCGGAGCCGTGGCCGCCATTGCCCCACATCGAAGGTAGTCGCCGAAACTGAATCCTCCGGGGATGAAAACGGCGTCGAACCCTGCCAGCGAAGTGCTTTCGTACCAAACATAGTCCGCTCCGATGCCAACATCGTCGCGCAGGGAATGGAAGGCATCTTGATCGCAGTTCGAACCCGGAAATCTCAAGACGGCAACTTTCAAGCGCCCACCACTTCACGAACTTCTTCGATGCGAAAATCCTCGATGACGGGATTCGCGAGCAGCTTTTCGCACATCTCCCGCACACGGTCCTCGCTGTAATCGGCCAGCTTCAACTCGATCAGCTTGCCAATGCGGACTTCGTTCAACTCATTGAATCCAAGCTTCAGAAGCGCTCCGGCAACGGTTCGCCCCGCTGAGTCCAAGAGTGAAGGCTTCAAAGTCACGTACACGCGGACCGTGGTCATAGACAGATTTTGACATACCCGCCACCGACCCCCCGCCGGAACTGGGCCTAAGCGGCTTCCCAGCGGAACTTGGGTAGGTTCAATCTCAGCGTCCGCATTCCAACTTTGCGAGGCGGGTCATTGGCTTTTTGGGTGAATACGGGAAACATCCGGTACAGGTTGTTTCGAGTGATCGAAAATTGATCGCTTCCCCGGTATCCCTTCAACTGACCGCGATTCAATTCGGGCACGCTGCGAGATTTGATGGCAGATCCGGTCCATGAATGAATGCCAACTCTTCCGTATTGGCCGCCAGCGCTGGACCTGGTAAACACGATCACTTCGAACTTGCCGTCTCGGTCCACATCTGCGGCCCATGCTCCGGCCAGGGTTCCATCCCTGTCCATTCGTACCGTGCCACGGCGGCCATTCGGAGCGAGCACGGTAACGAGATAGCTTCCGATGCTCGAGCTTTCCTTGGCGCCAATTGAGACGTGAATCTTGCATCCGCTGTGCATCCAAGTCTTTGAGTCAAAGGCCAAAGCCTGACCGGCGAGAGAGGCGGCGAGCGCCGCAACCCAGAATCTCATGGGACTACCATACCGTGATCAGGGCAGTAAGCAAGCTAAAATCAATACCATGATTCTGAAGCTCGGCCTCCCCAAGGGCAGTCTGCAGGAGGCAACCTTCAAGCTCTTTGAGAAGGCAGGCTTCAACTTTCGTGCTTCCTCGCGCTCTTACCAGCCAGTTGTTGACGACCCAGAAATCGAAGCCGTGCTGCTGCGACCGCAGGAAATCCCGACCTACATCGAACAGGGGATCATCGATGCCGGCCTAACCGGTGCGGACTGGATTGCTGACACTGGGGCCAAGGTTCAAGAGATCTGTGAGCTGCGATACAGCAAGGCCACAAACATCCCGATTCGAATTGTCCTCGCTGTCCACCAAGACAGTTCCTTCCAGTCCGGCAAAGACTTGGCCGGCAAGCGGGTTGCGACCGAGTACGTGCGACTGTCCCGGCGCTATTTTCAAAGCATCGGCGTCGATGCAGATGTTGAGTTCAGTTGGGGCGCTTGTGAAGTCAAGGTCCCCCAATTGGTGGATGCGATCATCGTAAATACTGAGACCGGCTCCAGTTTGCGAGCACACAATCTGAAAATCATCGACACCCTACTCACTTCCACGACGCGATTTGTCTGCGGAGAATCGGTTTGGGCCGATGCGTGGAAGCGACAAAAGCTCGAATCGTTGGAAATCCTGCTCACCGGGGCCATGAATGCGGCCAGTTTGGTTGGCCTTAAGATGAACGTGCCCGTGGCAAGTCGGGAGGAGATTCTGAGTCTGCTGCCCGCATTAAAGAATCCGACCATCTCACCCCTCGCCGACCCTACGTGGGTGGCCGCCGAGGTGATCTTGGAAGAAGTACACGTCCGCGACCTTATTCCAAAGCTCAAGCGCGCAGGCGCCACGGGGTTGGTGGAGTATCCGCTCAATAAGGTGATCTATTGAGGCATGGCAACTACTTTGCGCTTGTGCTTCCTCTAGTGCTTTGTGGCTGCCAACCCGATCCGGCACCCCAACCCGATATTGCCGCCCCAGCGGCGAACTACGAACCTGGCGACTATTACGTGGATCATGTGGTCGACGGTGACACTCTTTGGGTTCGCCGGCAGAACGAACGGCTCAAGGTCCGCCTCTTGAGGGTCGATGCGCCGGAATTGAACGAGTTTGGATTCCGAGAAGCGACAGATGAGCTTGAGCGGCAGCTCGGTGATGAGTCCGCCATTCGGCTCGAATTCGAAGAGGAGCGGCTGGATCCTCACGGTCGAACCCTGGCATACCTGTTCATTGAAGGAAAAAATGTCAATGTTGCGATGGTCCGATCGGGATGGTCTCCATTTTTTGATCGCTACGGACGAGGCAGGTATGCGCAAGAGTTTCGACAGGCTCAGCAAGAGGCCAAGAAAGATCGGCTGGGCGTCTGGTCAAACCGTTAGGCGATCCGTTCCCACATAAGGACGCAATGGCTCCGGCACTGTCACAGTTCCATCGTCGGCTTGCAGCGATTCCACCAGGGCGCTGAATAGTCGTGGCGTTGCAACGCCAGAGCCGTTCAGGATGTGGACGAACTCCGGCTTGGCCCCTTGCTCTCGACGGAATCGGATGTTGGCTCGGCGAGCTTGATAGGCCTCGAAATTGGTGCAGCTTGAAATCTCCAAATAACGTCCGACTCCGGGGGACCAAAGTTCAAGGTCGTAGCACTTGCAGCCCTTTGCTCCGAGGTCACCCGTGGCAAGTTCGACAACTCGATAGTGCAATCCGAGAGCTTGAAGCACGGACTCGGCATCTTTGGTGAGTAATTCAAGCTCTTCGTAACTGTCCTCAGGTTTCGTGAATTTGACCAGTTCAACCTTGTCGAATTGGTGGATCCGCAACAGCCCTCGAGTGTCTTTGCCTGCTGCCCCGGCCTCTTTCCGAAAGCAGGCGCTGAACGCTGCCAAGTTGATCGTCAAATCGTCGGCGCTCAGAATCTCATCACGGTAGAGGTTGGTGACGGGTACTTCGGCTGTGGGAATTAAGTACAGTTCCTCATCAACCTTGTACAGATCCTCTTCGAATTTCGGAAGATTCCCGGTCCCAATCAAGGACGCGCGGTTCACGATGAATGGCGGATAGATCTCTTGATAGCCGCGGTCGCGGGTCTGGTAGTCCACCATAAAGTTGAAGAGCCCACGTTGGAGCTTGGCCCCCAGCCCGGTGTATACGGCAAAACCGCTTCCCGCGATTTTCGCGCCTCGCGGCAAATCCAGCAATTGGAGTTGCTCCGCGAGTTCCCAATGCGGCTTGGGTTCAAAAGA
>CAMLEL010000223.1 GCA_946478935.1 uncultured Armatimonadota bacterium | reverse complement strand
GTCCACAGATTGAATTGAACACCCATGCCATGCTTTGCCTGTTCCTGGGTCATTTGTGGCAGCACCGGATTGTAGTCGTAGACCTTGGAAAGCGGAAGAAACCCTCCTATTCCATGAGGCTCGCCTTTGGTGTCACGTGATTGGTAATAGTCCAGGTAAGCATGGCTCGTTTGAGACATCACCACGTCATGACCACTGGAGACTGCCTCCATCGCGCCATCGCTGCCCAACCAAACCATCAGGGCGGCCTTTTCCGCCAACCCTCCTTCCAATATCTCGCTCCAGCCGATCAACCGCTTCCCCTTGGAGTCGATGAATGAATCCATTTGTCGGATGAACCAGCTCTGCAAGCCGTGTTCATCCTTCAGTCCAAGATCACGGATGCGCGCTTGTGCCTTCGCGGAAGCTTTCCATTGGACTTTCGGGCATTCATCGCCGCCAATGTGAATGAATTGACTCGGGAACAAGTCCATGACCTCGACGAGAACGTCCTGCAAGAACTTGATGGTTTCGGGCTCCGTGTTGAAGACATTCTCAATGACTCCCCAGCGCGTTCCTACCTCCAATTGCTCATTCGGCATATTGCCAAGCCACGGATAGGACGCAATGGCAGCTTGCGCATGGCCCGGCATTTCTATCTCTGGCACCACGTTCACATGGCGCTCCTTTGCATAGGCCACCACTTCGCGAATATCGTCTTGTGTGTAGTAACCCCCGTGCGGTTGCCCCGAGTACTCGCCCGGATTGCCGTACTTCGTCATCGTGTTCTTCCGCCACGATCCAATCTCGGTGAGCTTGGGATACTTCTTGATTTCGATCCGCCAACCTTGGTCGTCCGTGAGATGCCAGTGGAAACTATTCATCTTGTGCATGGCCAGCATGTCGATGAACTTCATCACGAACTCCTTCGGCATGAAGTGGCGAGCCGTGTCCAACATGCCCCCTCGCCACCGGAATCGCGGCACGTCTTCGATCTCCACTCCAGCGACCTTCCACTGAATTCCTGCCACCCGCCCACGTCGAAAGGTCTCTGCCGGAAGCAGTTGCCGCAGGGTTTGCGAACCATAAAACAGGCCCGCCTCAGTTGTCGCCTCGATATCAACCCGGTCAGAAGACACTTTGAGCCGGTACCCTTCCTGCCCCAGCTTCGAGTCTTGCTTCAACCGAAGGTGGATGGCGTTCTTATCTCCTCTCGACTTGATCTCCAACGGGTACCCGGTTGCTGGGCTCAAGAAACTCTGCAACATGCGACCAGCTCCGAGGATGCCGACCGGACCACCGGCATAAATGATCTGAGTCCTCGAATTCAATTCGAATGAACTCGACGAACTTTTCATCGACAACGGCTGGGGAACGACGACGGGCATGGAGGCATTTTGCCCCGCACCAAGAGCGCATAGGGTGGCAAGGGTTCCGAGCATGGGTTTAGTTTCCCGATTTTCTACTAAACAAATGCTAAACCCCCTTCGCATCTCACGAAGTCGGAGATGGAGGGGGTCATGCGCCACGCTGCGCAAAGCGTGAATCGGTTATGTTTAATCAGTGATTCCGGCGTAAGGTGCCGGAGTCGGTGCGGCCTCAAATCTAAGCCCGCTCGGTTGCCTTATTGCGGCGCGTGCCCGCTCCCGCATTTCGACATGAAGTTCCGTAAGTCGGTCATACGACTTGCGGAAGCGGTTAGCTTTCTCCCAGTCCCCACGATGGGCGAAACGAAGAGCGAGCCGTCCAATCTGTCCGGCGTTCTGTCGGATTCGACGCGCAAGACGCAAAAAACGCCTTGCCTTGGCGATACCACCGACAAAACTAATGTCAACGGTTTCGGCAGCCTGCCGCACTTTGTGTTCAAACAACAATTTTCAACCTCCAAGGTCTGATCCATGAAGGGTCCCGATCTGCCGACACACACCGGGCCTCTTATGACACGCTTACGAGGTTAGCTGACGGATTCGGGCCAGAGTCGCCCTAGGCGGATATCGCCATTCACCCCATTCGGATGGTTCCCCCGCTCCAGTTCTCCATGAACTGAACTCAGCGTCTGAAGCATACCCAAGGTCTTCTACGACTTGATCGATAGTCCCATCGCAATAGTGCCCTATACCTTATCTATCCGGTGGCAAGTCAGTTGGCAGCTTGTCAGCACGAATAGATTCGAACTCGTCGCCAAACTTGACTCCGTTGTCTTGAAAACCGCCATTTTGGAGGAAGAAACCGCCGCCCGACCTTCCGGCAGCGTAATCGAACCGATCAGTCTTGCCCGTTGGGTCACAGGTAAAACGGGCCTTCTCCAGCCTTGACCAATTACCGTCAGCCGTTTGAATCCACTGGTTGCGAAGTTCCACCCGACGTCTCAGGTTCCCATTCGTCCCCCAGAAGTTCTCGACGAACGAGTGCAGGCCCTTCAGATGGCCCCCATCCTTTGGGGCTCGAAAGCTGGATATCAAGCCCCAAGCCTTCCGGTCCGGAAACCAAAAATAGGATGTGTAATCGGTCGATGTTCCCCTGGGTTTGGCGCGAACGAGGAACCTGTACGTTTCACCATTGGACCACCGATATTTCAAATGGCTGTGCCCCCCGGTGCCTTCGTTGCCAAAGTCGCTGGCGTAGACGCCCTCGCCCTTGCTAAGAAGCTTGACGCGGTTGTCAACCGGAACTTTGCTACGGTCGACAGCTTCATTGCCTGCATCCCAAATCGAGAAGATCACCCGGCGTTCGGTAAGGCTGTTCACTTGGATTCCGAAGTAGCCCCGGCGAAATCCACAAGCCATATAGAACGTATGGATCGGATCGGTGATCGGTTTGGCTTCGCAATAGAACGCTACAACTTCTTCGTCCGCGCCGGTGGGATACCCCAGATGCACGGATGCGGCATTGCGCCTCGGCTTCAGGTTGAAATGGGCCCCTTCTACTGCCGGACCTGTGAGCGTCAGGCTAACCGGAGTTCCCTGAGATTCGCCCCGTTTTCCTTGAGATGAAAACTCAATCGTTCGGTAGCCCGGTGAACTGACGTTGAGTGGGCCGAAACGGAAGGTCCCTTTTCTGTCCGATTCACCGATGTACCCGCGACCTTCAAACCTCAAACGAAAATCGTTCGACATGGGTTTTGAAGGATCAAGCTTGACACTCGCCCAAAGTTCGCCTGGCCTCGCAAACTTGCCGTACCAGACGATTCGGGTGGATGGGTTGGTCCAATTCGGACTCTTGCCCGCTTCCCAACTTCCGAACGCATCGGTGTCCGGCATCGAGTAGGCGGTGAATGCCGGAACTTCCAACATTGCGGTTTGAAGCAGGATGACAGCCAAGACCATTACCTAAGCTCCGACACGTTGAATCGGACCGACTTGATGAACTGAGGCTTGCCTTCTTCCCACTGTCCGTAGGTAGTCGCAACCAGTGTTCCGTCAGGAAGAAGTTCAAGACCCGGATAACTGGAATCCCAAGAGCCCTTGTTGTCCAGCAGCCTGATTCTGAGTTGCCCCTCGCGTCCAGCTACCAGATCCTCATAGGTGCCAACCCAGGCAATAAAGTCGCCCTGCCATGGGCTGCCCTTTTGCATATCGCGATACACGGCGACAATTCGTCCATCGGGAAGCCGTTTGAGCGTGTGGCGGTCGCCAGCGAGAACCGGGTTCATCGGTCGGGGTTCAGTCCAAGTCCGACCCTCATCGTTGGAGAAGAAGATGTGGCTTGGCTTGACGCGCTTGTTCTCTCTGAGGAGTACGGCAATCTGTTTGCCGTCATCACTTCGAATCTGGCCCGGCTCGCAAAGGTGAATATCATTCGAGGCAAAAAGCGCCCGGGGTTCGGACCAGGTCTCGCCCAGGTCGCGAGATTCAACTTGATACAGTGTGAAGATTCGCGGACCGCCCTCTTTTTTAAAGAATCGTCCGTCGTCGTGGAACATCGCAATCAGGCGCCCGTCTGAGGTGGGCTCGACAAATCCCATTACGACAATGCCACCCCAATCTCCAACTTGTCGCAGCGGAGTCCAGGTGCGACCCTCATCATCGCTTGAGGCGATTCGCGCCGGATAGAGCCCAGACCACATAATTAGTCGCTTTGGACCTACTCGATGAATTGTGGGAGTTTCAAGCGAAGTCGACCAGTTCTCAGGGGTTGGCAGGCGCTCCGACCACGTCTTGCCGCCATCCAATGAACGTTTGTATACGATCGGCCCCTTGCCATGTCCTTTGGGATAGACAGCCAGAATTGTTTTCCCATCCTCCAGAAGCGTTGTGCTTACATGACCCAGGTATTGCCCTGATTCTTGATCGACCGTGACTTGGCGGGCAGCATCACCTGCCCAGTCCAGCGTTTTCAATTTCTGCCTCGTTCTTCCAAAGATTTCCTCGCTGATAGCTTGGGCTAAGATCCTAAAGCCCAGGTTGGATGGATGCAGTTTGTCGGAGAACAGGTCTCCCATGCCGTCAAACAACTTGCGAGCGCTGTAGACACGTAAGTCATTCACGTAGGCGATCCGCTCGATCAGCGGTGCAATCTGCATATCGAAGTTTCGCGGTCGCCAATCTGGGCTCGGGAAAAACATCGGTGGCGGAACAACGACGATGACCTCGGGTTTGGTATCGAGGTTCTCAAACGCATCGATCAGCATTTGGTACTCGGTGCGAAATGCATCCCGTTTCGCATCCCAGCCTGCACCCGGAGAGTCGTTGGTTCCCAGCATCAAGAGCACCTTGTTCGGTCGAAACTCCAGAGCCTTTCTCATTTCCGGCAAAGTCCGATATTGATAGTTGCCAGGCAGAACGGACGCACTGTTGCGACCAAAGTTACGCACGGCGTACCCTCCACCGAGAATCCTTTGAAGCTGAGCAGGATAGTTTTGAATCCCTCCCCGGCCTTGAGTATTCGAGTCGCCAACACAGGCAACCCGAATGGGCGCGACGGCCAAGATGAATGCAAGTCCAGTAAGGGTCAAGATTGAAGTTCCTCCGGTCGATGGGCAGCGAAGCTGACAGCAAGCCGCACTGGCATAGTGATATTGTGCGCCGCCAAATCCTCGATAAACAATGGG
>CAMLEL010000222.1 GCA_946478935.1 uncultured Armatimonadota bacterium | reverse complement strand
ATCGACGTCTCCGACCATAAGGGTTCTGATCCGGCGCTAGGGATGGATCAAGATGGGGGGGCGAATGAACTTCTCTGACACTCGCCGCACAGGTCGCCGGGCAGAACTCGCAGTCGAAGATCTCTTCACGTCTTGGTCATGGATCGTCGGACATGACGCGATCGATGAGGGATACGACCTCAATGTTGAGCCTGATCGGGAGCGCTATAGCGGCGCTAGATTTCTTGTCCAGGTCAAGGGGACATCGAAACCGCAAAAGGGGAAAGGAATTTCCGCACCGGTCTCTAAAAGCCGGTTACGCCATTATCTAATCAATCCTCACCCCGTCATCATCGTTCGATCGACTGCTGATGGCGCGCTCCATTGGGTCCATGCCCAATCCTGGTGCCAAGCGAACAAGGATCGCATCGCATCCGGCTATGGCAACTGCAGTGTCAACCTTGACAGGAAAAGCAACTTAGCCGACCGAGAGTCATTTGAGTGCTTCTTGGACGATGTCCTTGCGCCGAGCGAACGAAAGCCTGGAGCGATTGCTGCACTTGTCGCTGCCAGAAGCGAATATTTGAGCTCGATTGACACCCGGCTTCAAGTCCGAACTAGCGTTCGGAATGAACACGAAACACATGCTATCTATGCGGCAGGGGATGTGCCGCTGGACTTCGAGTTTCGCGCGCGCGTCTCTACCGACGGCGGGCAGCGGCTAAAGGAAGCTCTAGAGTTCGGCCTTCCTGCCGAACTAGATGTGGAAGAGTTTCGACTGACTGGATCGCCGCTATTTGGCGTTCTAGGTGCGAACAAGGACCGCAAGGGAAGACTGGCCCTCAAGACGAAGCCGAGAAAGGGATATCTGGCGATCCGTCCAGGGGCAAAGTTCTCTCCATTTGCTCCCGAACTCCGAGTAGCCGCCGACTGGTTCAACGGAATGAAGGGGGCCGCCATCACTAATCAGGCCTACGAAAGCGCGATAGATTTGAACGCGCGACTTTCATTTATCGAAGATGGCAGCGGTCATGCGTCCGTCAGTATTGGATTTCGTTCGTTAGTCCATGAACGGCCGATTGCCGACTTCGAGGAGCTTAGTTCGATCAAGCAGTGGGCGAACCAGCTTGTTCAAGATAGCGCTGCTTTCATCGAGCTTCGCTTCGAAGGCGGACGAGCCATTCTGGCGATGGGAAAAGCGGGCATGGAAAATCTGCTTCCGTGGATACCCTATGCCGCGGTCCTTAGCCAGTTGCATCAAGTCGCTCGCGCACTCGACTCTGATTTCATCTTGCCCAAAGATTACCAATTTACGGCGGAGGATGTGGCTGATATCGAACTCGCCTTCGCGCTATTGAAGGGGGAACGCAGGCTGGTTGGTGTCGATGTGCTAGACGCAGATCTCCTGCAACAGATCGACGCCAGCAGACTCCGCACATTCCACGTGAGGACCACCTTGCAACTATCATTTGCAGGTCGCAAGGTGGGGAGCGTCCCCGTTATGGTCGATCTGGAAAACTACATAGTTGAGCTCCCAACTCCGGATAAGCTCCGTCTGATCAAGGGGGAAAAGGGATTGGCTTGGATTGCCTATTGCAACGAGTCCGTCCAAGAAGATGGCGTCGTTTCTAGGTCGACCTAGAGCTTCTCGTTCTCGATGTAGGGCCAAGAAGACACTTCCGCGGCAAACCGGTCCCAGTGCTCTTGCAGCGGCACCGTCGAGCCCACGAGCAGCGGGCGGTCGAGGAATTCGAACTGGTCGAACTGCGGAGTCGAAAGGATGTCGCCGATCCCGCTGCTGCAGAACCAGTGGCCAACGAGCTGTGCCACCTTTGCCAGCTCTCGCAATGCCTCTTGGGCTTCCTGAAGGTTCCAGTTCTGCAGGCCCCGCCCTTCCCTGCTTTCCCGCGTAGCGGCGTGGGCGAAGTAGATAGTTCCATGGTCGGCGATCGTGTCCAGGCGGGACAGGCGAGCGTCCAAGATTTCGAACACCTCCGAACGGATGACGTCATTCTCGGACCGATCAGTTTCATCGACTCCGCTCAGCCAGTCGAACTCCACGTGCATGATTCTGGATGAAGTGAAGTTGAGCTCCCGAGGCACATTCACGACGCCAGGAGGTTGGGCATAGATGTAGTCCCAATAGCGCCTCTCAATCTCCGCGTAGTCATAGGGCTGTCCGCAGATGTCTTCTACGAAGACGCGCCTTGTCAGACGATCGCGATGGTTCCGAGCATCGTTGGTAATCGAACGTAGTGAATAGACACCCCGTGGCCCAGTAATCGAATGGCCGTCAACCAACCTGCGAATCGCCATAACCGCCGAACCCCAAAAGGACCTGGCCAAGAGGTCGAACACCATCGAGTTCAGTTGTTTTCCTCCCCGATCGTTGTCACTAGCCAGCCGGGTGAGCTCGGCAACGGTGGAGAATGCAGCGAAGTCCCACGCAAACTGGACGAGGGTTGGCAGCACCGCGTGGTCGTCCCCCTCGAAGGCCCGCTTCCACAACTCGACCCGCTCCTTCATGTCCCGTCCTCCCACTGGTCTTACTCTATGCGACCGGCTAGTGTTCCTATTGCGACTCAGGGTGACTGAGTCCACTCCACGGAGCCGTCCTTTTGTGAACCTTGATAGTGCTGGCCAAGTGCCCGACCGACCCCGGGACGCGCACGATACCTCGCCCGTGACTGCACGTTCCGTAGAGCGTGGTGCCATATTCACTCGGCGGGAAGTCGTTGACTTCATCCTTGATTTGGTCGGTTACACCGAAGATCGGGACCTAGCTGCGACTCGGCTGCTGGAACCCGCTGCGGGGCATGGGGATTTCCTGATTCCCATTGTCGGCCGTCTCATTAGGGCCTTCCGGGCACGGGGTGGATCCCTCAAAAGTGGCAAGGGCTTGGACGATGCCCTCGTCGCCTACGAAGTCGATGCCCAAAGTGTCTCGACAGCTCAAGGCGTGGTGGTTGCTGAACTCAAACGCCTAGGCGTCCCAATCGGCGTCGCCAGACAGCTCTCCAGCCAATGGATCCGCCGAGCTGACTTTCTGACGACCAAGCTGCCGCACAAATTCGATTACGTCGTGGGCAACCCACCATATGTGCGGCAGGAGCTGATCCCAGAAACCAAGCTGACCGACTACCGCGCGCGGTTCAAGACCTTCTACGACCGCGCGGACCTTTATATCCCCTTCTTCGAGCGCAGCCTGGAGTCCTTGGTACCTGGTGGCCGCCTCGGCTTCATCTGCACAGATCGCTGGACAAAGAATAAATATGGCGGTCCACTGCGGGCGCTGATTGCCGATTGCTTCGCCCTGACCCACTTCGTGGACATGGTCGATACGCCCGCCTTCCACAGCGAGGTCATGACTTACCCGGCAATTACGGTCATCGAACGGCCGGGTCCGAAGTCGAATTCCGGTCCAGTGCGTGTTGCTTATCGCCCAGAAGTTGAGCCCACGGCCTTGGCCGCCTTGGCCCAGGAACTGACGTCGGCTAAAGCCACGCCATCGTCCTCCGTCGTGCTGTTGCCAGAGCTGGCGAAGGGATCAGGCCCTTGGCTATTACATCGTCCGGATCGGTTGGCGCTCGTCCGCCGACTCGAAGCGACGCTACCTACGCTCCAGGAAGCTGGATGCAACGTTGGCATCGGTGTGGCGACGGGCAACGACAAGGTCTACATCGGCCCGATGAAGGCATTGGATGTCGAACCGTCCCGGAAACTTCCCCTAGTGCGCACTCAAGATATCTTGAAAGGCGACGTTCAATGGCAAGGGATGGGCGTTATCAATCCCTTCGAGGCCGATGGTCAAGTGGTCGACCTTGATAGCTACCCTCGACTTGCTGCCTATCTGGCCAAGCACAAGAAGGAAATCCTTGCGCGCAATGTCGCGCGCAAGAACCCGGCCCGCTGGTTCCGGACCATTGATCGCATCTACCTGCACCTTGCGAAGACGCCGAAGCTGCTCATCCCTGATATCAAGGGAGACGCGCACATCGTCTTTGAGGAAGGGCGGCTTTATCCGCACCACAACCTCTATTTCATCACCTCAGAAAAGTGGGACCTGCTTGCCCTCCAGGCAGTGCTGATGTCGGGGATTGCACGCCTATTCGTAAGCACCTACTCCACGACGATGCGGGGTGGCTTCCTGCGCTTCCAGGCGCAGTATTTGCGTCGCATTCGGTTGCCGAACTGGTCGGACGTGCCCGATGGTCTCAAGGCCGAGCTGCGGGCCGCGGCCCTGTCAGGCGACAGAGGGGTCGCCAATGAAGCGACTTATGCTTTGTATGGACTGAGCAAATCGGAGCGAGGGATCGTAGCGTCCGCATAGGGGGAACGATGGGGCTGGATCTAGCCGATTACGAAACGCTGGCTCGACAGGGTATCAAGCACTTCTGGTCCGGGCGTAGCAGCGCGCTGGAGAACATCGAGGGCCAACCCAGCCAAGGAGGAGAGCGCGCCGGTGTCTTGGCTGGTCGCAATATGGACGGCTTCTTGGCCATGGTGGAAGCGTTGGTCCGGCACAACGGGCTGTCCGACGCCCACATCCATGTTTCGAGTCGTCCCAACCTGACGCTACCGGGCTACTTCCGACCCACCAAATTGTGGGACGCACTCGTCTTCGATGGGCGGGCCCTCGTGGCGGCCGTTGAGCTCAAGAGCCAGGTCGGGCCGTCCTTCGGAAACAACTTCAACAATCGGACTGAGGAAGCGCTAGGAACAGCTCACGATCTATTGACGGCCATTCGTGAAGGTGTATTCGGCGATCAGCCTAGTCCTTTCCTTGGGTGGCTCATCATGGTCGAGGACTGCGAGAAGTCGCGGCGTCCGGTTCGTGACAGGTCCCCTCACTTCCCGGTCTTCCCTGAGTTTCAAGGCGCCTCCTACCTGACGCGCTATGACGTTCTGTGCAAGCGGATGATCGCCGAGCGGCTTTACTCGCACGCGTGCGCGATCGCGTCTCCTCGCTCTGCAATCGTGGATGGCGCCTTTAGTGACCTTTCTCCGACCACTGGCTTGCGCGCGTCCACTGGAGCCCGTCGAAGGAGGCTGTGGCCG
>CAMLEL010000221.1 GCA_946478935.1 uncultured Armatimonadota bacterium | reverse complement strand
TGCCCCAGGCGACGCCCTTAAAGTAGCCATCTTTGTTGAAGGGGAAGTCACTGCTTCCAGCCATGCTGATCATGTTGGAAACACATCGGTCGGTGATCGCTGCTTTGAAATCGCTTGTGTGGCCGATCACCCAATTGGTCATGTATCCGCCGTAGCTTCCACCCATGACGCCCATTTGCCCAGGATGGATATAAGGCTGATGCTGCATCCAGCGCGTTACCGTTTGGATGTCCTCCCAGTCCTTGTGGCCCCAGTCCCCGCGGATTTCCGCACAGTACTGCTCACCATAACCTTTCGACCCTCGCGGGTTGGTATAGACGACCACATATCCTTCTGCCGCGAGAAGCTGGAACTCGTGAAACAGGGCCCAACCGTATTGGGTGTGAGGTCCGCCGTGGATTTCCAGCACGGCAGGGTATCGCTTTGGCTCCAGGTAATCAATTGGCTTGATCACCCAACCATGGAGCTTGCTCTCCGTACCGTCCTTGTTGGGCGTGGAATCCAACCAGAATTCCTCGGGTTCACTTAGTTTGACTACGTCGTGGAAGGCGCCGTTAAAGTTGGTCAGGACTCGCGGAATCATGCGCCCGGTGGCAAGTTCGGGTTCGATGACCGCGACTTCGGTCATCCGAGTCGCATGACCGAATGTCGCGGCAATCCGGCGTCCATCCAGGGCGTAGTTACCCACGCCAAGCGTGTGCTTCCCTTCGGTCAGAAGTTCACAACCGCCAGCCAAGGGAACACGCGCCAATTGAGATTCACCGTGGAATCCAACCTGAACCAAGAGCGCCTTGCCGTCTGGAAGCCATTCCAATATCGACTCGGATGCGTCGCGCGCGTCGCTTAACGTTGAAACGGCGACGTCGTAGTCGGTCTCCCCAGTCAGGCATTTCGGTTCTCCGCCATCGGCCGAGACCACATACACCTTTGTGTTTCGAGTCCCCCACGGATCCTTCTCATCGACATCTCCGGTATATGCGATCGACTTTCCGTCTGGGGACCAACGAGGAGATGACTTCTGTCCCCGTGGCAAGCCTTCCAACTGCCAACTTTGCCCTTGAAGGTCAACCCGGTGCAGTTGCACGTTCGGAGGTTCGGCAAAGGGTCTTTTGCTTACGGTATGGGCAACAATCAGTTCATCTGACGATGGCGACCAGTCGAAACTGTAGTTGCCGTCCGGTGCGGCGGAATAGAGTTCGCTTGCCTCTCCCGTTCCGATATCCAGAATAAACAGCCGATACCGCTCACCACCGAAATATCCGTCACCGTCCAAGCGATACCAGACATCGTCGACGGCGATTGGCGGTTCGCTTAATCCCTTCTCGTCCCGTTTCTTTTTGTCCTCTTCAGTCCAGCCGGCCATTTTTCGCCGATAGAGAAATGCGATCTTCTGACCATCCGGGCTCCAGCGAAAGTCACCGATAGAACCTTCGTCGAGCTTAGTAGCAGCGATTGCTTCACCGCCATCCACAGGCAAGACAAAAATTTGGACCTTTTTCTCCTCACGACCGCTGGAGAATGCAATGCGGCTGCCATCGGGTGACCACCGACCGTGACCCGCTCCATTCGTTCCTGAAGTCCATTGCCGAACACGACCCTCCACGTCGACGGAGTAGAGATTCGAGATGTATCTGTTGCGATCGTCGATGTGTTTCCGAGTGAAAAGCACATTCTCGCCGTCGGGGCTGATTTGCGGGTCGCTCACGAAAATCAATCGCAACAGATCATCGGCCTTGATGGGTCGCTTTGGCATATTGCAGAGGTTACCGGCTACTTGGCTGACTTGACCACTTGCAGCACCTCTCGAAACTTGGGATGATCTGCAGCGGCCATCCATTCATAAACCAGAGTTTCCGTGTGAGTAGGCATGACACCGGCATCTCGCATGCGCTCCATGCCCAGTTTGTGACGCTCGTTGCTTCGCGCAGAGACGGCATCTGGGCAAACGAAAACTTGATAGCCTTCCCGGAGGAGATCGAGGGCGGTAAGCGTGACACAAATGTGGGTTTCTATGCCGACAAGTACGATCGATTTTCTACCATGACTCTCCAACCCTTCCCGAAATGTGCCCGAACCTGCACAACTGAAGGCCATCTTAGAGATCGGTTCTGATAACTCGAACCGCTCGTCGATTCCGCCCATGCGGTCGGGATTTTGGACGGTCGACATAACAGGTACGTCGAGGATCCGTGCGGCTTGAACCAAAAAATGACTCCGCTCAACGACTCGATCCGCCTCGTGGATCACCGACATGAACGAAGGCTGGATATCAACGATGACCAGTAGAGAATCGTCAATAGGACAATGAATCGCGGACATAAGGAGATTATGTTGTCTGTAAATTGACGAGGTCGAGCAAACTAAGTAGAATACAGGCGGCTCCTGGGTCGAGGTAACTCCACGGCCAGCAACAGTACGGAGGCTAAAGGATACAAATGAGCAAGAAGTTAATTGCGATGGCCCTAGCAGCCATTGGAATCGTAAGTGGGGCGATGGCCCAGAGCGACGACACGAGAATCGATGCCACCCCATCGTATCTCACCTTCCGCGGCGGACTCGTGATCCCGTGGGATGACAACCTGCGCGAAGCTTCCGACCTGTTCGGTGGAGTTGGAATCGACTACGAATTCCCCACCCAGATCGTCCGAGGCGCCACAACGTACTTCTCGGCTGACTGGTGGTTCCGCACTTCCAACGGAGATAACGGAAACGTATTTCCGCTGGCAGTAAACCTCCGGTTCTATTCCAACAGCGGAATCAGCATGTATCCGGAAGGCCGAAGCTACTTCTTCGTGGGTGCAGGCGTTGCCATCATCGACGTCGGCAAGTCCACTGCCAAGTGGATGATCCGAGGTGGCGTAGGAACTCAACTGGGTCCGAACATCATCGCTGAAGGAGTTCTGACGTTCAGCGACGAGAGCAGCACGAAGGTTCGAGCCAACGGCCTTGGTGTCTACCTCGGCTACAAGTTCTAGTCGACCTGTTTGCTTTGCGCTCGAATGGATTCATTCGAGCGCATTTCTGTTTATGCCCTACGTTGTCGGACGCGAATATCGGATTGATGCCGCACTAAAGCGACTCGATCATCTGATCTGCCGCGTACCTGACATCGAGTACTGTCACCGGCGTTTACTGGAGTTTGGATTTCCCGAAGCTTGGCCAATTGGTAGGTTTTGGCCGGAGGGCCGAATGAGCGGAATCGGACTCGGCGGCATCAACTTGGAGTTGATTCAATCTGACCTGGACGCCCCGATCGAACCGGTTTGCGACACCTTGGTGTTCGAGCCGGTCAGCTTGGATGCAGGATCAGATGCGTTTGGGAGGCTTGGCTTTCGTTCCGAGCGGTATGACAAATGGGAGAGTGACTCTGAGCTTCTGAAGTTACGCGGATTCTCAGAAGCAGACTCTCACACGGAGCAATTGATCTGCAGTAACTTGTATCCGGATCCCGCGTTTCCTGTGCCGCTCTTTCTCTGCAAGTATTCCCACGATTTAGGCAAGCGGCTTTCGCGAGATCAAGTTGGAGATTCGCCAGCGGGACCGGTCATTGCGGTCGAAGTTCAACTTGAAGAAGCTGGAAAGCTGTCCGTACTATCGCAAGTTGGGTATCTCGGCTCCATAGAGCTAGTTCAACGAGATGAACTGGGACCTTTTAAAGTTACTGGAATAAAGCTCGAACGGGGTCCAATGCCATTAGATGGGCTTAACCTCGGATTCGAATTCATCTTAGCAGAATCCGGTCCATGCTCTGCCTGAGCAGTTCACTATCGACTTCCCGGTTGCCGGACCGATCCAGAATTCGCGTGACTGGCGGAGTCTTCACGAATCCGCCGGTGGCAGAATCGAGTTCGGCGGCAATATCGAGCATTTCCAAACCGTCCAGTAGAACTTCTTCCAAGGACCGCATCTCGAAGTGTCCCGTCGACCGGGCAATGTACTCGAACACGCCTCGGATACGTTCCGAACCTGAACCGGCACAAGCATAGCTTCCATTTTGGAAACGGGCACCTGCGCCATCAAAGAAGTACACGCCGAAGTCATCCTGTTTGGCGTCGTAGACCGACACAATCGGCAAGAACATCCCGATTCCTTGGACCGCCATCGGTGCATTGTTTGCAAGCGCTTTCGAGATATCGGCAAGCTTTCCTTCAACGGATAGTTCGGTCAAGACCGACCGCTTGTAGTATTTGAAGGAGTGTTTGAGAAATCGGCAGATCTCAACGGAGCGTGCGAATGCACCACTGATTGCGACCACCGTCGCATCGTCTAACGCAAAGATCTTCTCAGCTTGATCGTACATGATCAAGTTTCCGGCAGTGGCCCGTCGATCGGCTAGGGTCAGAACACCGCCGTTAAATTTCAGGGCAAGGACGGTCGTTCCATGAGTCTCTTCCGAAAGTGCGCCGGCGCGCGATTTCCAATCGACCAAGTCAGCAAAGGACTTTCCGTGAACGGCAAGCATTCCGTTACTCGCCGGACCTTTGACGATATTTCTTTGCCTGGTCGGGATCGACTCTTTTCATGCGCTTCAAAAGCTCATTGCCTCCCTCTGGTCGCTTGACGGTGGGAGCCGTAGGGCCGGATTCGTCGCCGAGTTTCTTGGTGCCTGGTGTCAGAGGCTTTGTCAATCGATCGCCGTCAGTCATGGGTTCCTCGCAACATGTTAATGAACGTTTCTACGTCCGCGGCTTCATTCAAGTCGCTTGGATAGATGATATCGGGTTTTAAGTCAATTTCAGTGAGTCGGTCCCCAATTCGAAACGTGATCGACTTCCAGCAGACTTGGTGCACATGGTCGCTGAATTTCGAGATGGCGAGCCCACGCGCCAATGCGCGCGAGCCATCACGGTTACCCTGTTCACATGAATCAATTGCATCCTCAGAAAGGACTTGCGATATCTCGCCCATCTGCTCCAATGCGTGATAGAGGCCAGCTTCGGGATTGATGTTGTGGTATTCAAGGTCGAAGGCTCGAAGCGACGCATCCTTCCAGGAGTCGCCTTCCTCCGCGATGAATTGTTCAAGCAGGTAACGCTTGGCGGCC
>CAMLEL010000220.1 GCA_946478935.1 uncultured Armatimonadota bacterium | reverse complement strand
CATCGGGAAGAAGATCCGCTCGACCGCCTTCCCCATCCAACCATCCTCCATCGGCGGCTGGCCCACGATCGTCGCGGGGTAGACCGCCTTCTTGCGCATCGTCACCGCAGTAACGTGAAGCACCGGGAAGTCGTACGCCAGCGAGTAGTAGCCCGTATGGTCGCCAAACGGCCCTTCCAGCCTCCGCTCACTGGGGTCAACGTAACCCTCGATCACCATCTCGCAGTCGGCGGGGACCATCACGTCCACGGTCTTCGCCTTGACCATCCGCACATTCTCGCGCCGGAGGAAGCCCGCGAAGAGCATCTCGTCAATCCCCGGCGGCAGGGGCGATATCGCAGCGAAGTTGTAGGCCGGGTCGCCGCCGAGGCACACGCAGACCTCCAGGTTCTGCCCCTTAGCGCCCGCATCCTCCATCTGCCGCATCCCCGTCTTATGCATCTGCCAATGCATCCCGCAGGTGTTTCGGTCATAGAGTTGGACTCGGTACATACCGACATTCCTTTTGCCAGTGTTGGGGTCGTGGGTGAAGACCAGCGGAAGTGTGATAAACGGGCCCCCGTCCTCCGGCCAGCAGGTGAGGATCGGCAGCTTGGTTAGGTCAATTTCGTCCCCCTGCATGACAATCTCCTGGCAAATCCCGCTCCCGACCTCCTTGGGCTGGGTGGGCTTGACCTCCTTTAAAAGGTCTATTCCGAATCGCGCCTTGTCGATCAAACCCTTCGGAACGTCCGGTTTGAGCAGATGGGCGATCCGCTCGGCATGCTCCTCAAAGTCCTCGCAGCTCAGCGCCATGCTCATGCGCTTCCGCGTGCCCATGGTGTTGATGGCGACCGGAAAGTCGTATCGAACGCCTCCCCTCGCCTCGCTTGCGGGGAGAGGGGCCGGGGGTGAGGGGTCCGCCGAACCTGCCGCATGGATCGACGGCTCTCCCATGATCGCGCTACGTGGGTTTGGGGTGCCCAGCCGGTGCGCCCGTCCGACCACGTTTTCAAACAGCAGCGCCGGTCCGCCCGACTTCATCACCCTATCGGCGACCTCCGTGATCTCCAGGTAAGGGCTGATGGGCTCCGTGATACGCTTGATTTCGCCTTTGGATTCGAGAATATCGAGAAAATGCTGGAAGTCGCGGTACGCCATGGATCGGGGTCAAGTGTACGCTCTTTGACACGCCGCGCAGACGGTCTTTGGTTACCAGCCGTTCTTTGCCAAATCCTTCTCGAAGATCAAGCGGTCTTCCTCATCCGGGATCTCAATGGACTTTGCCTTTGTAAGCCAATCTTCCATCGGCTGTCCCAACGCCTTCTTGATCCGGGCCATTTCCAAATAGCCATAGGCCAGATAGAAGTCGCGAAGCCCATTCTTCTCACAGTGGTCAATGACCTTTTGTGCAAAGCGCTCAGCCTCTTTGTACTGGCCGAGAACTCGGTACATATGGGCAATCATCCATTCGCCGATCGCGATGTTCTTCGCGTCTCCGATTTGCGACCAGTGGTAAAGCGAGGCAAAGGCCGCCCGCTCCAATTCATCGGTGTGGGCGCTTGAAGTCACAGGACCTTCCCTCGGACCTTCCAACGGCAAGGCGTCCAGGATTTCCCAGCAGCGGTGAAACAGCTTCACGGCTATGGCGCGATGATCGATGTCGAAGTTCATTTCTGGATTGAAGCGTTCCGCACACCTTTCAAGGCAAGAAGTTCAGTCACGATATCCTGGGATTCGCCCCGGACCTTAAGTTCCACTTTGCACTCAGGTTCCTTCGACATCACGGCGACTCCCTTCACCATCGAGCCCGGCTTTTGGTGAATTTGGGCAAGGACATCCACCAAGTGGTCCGCCCGTTCCAACGTCAAACTCAAGCTGTGGGTTTGGCTCATCGGCATGTATTTCTTTTCGATCTTTGCTACCACGTGGAGTGTGACCAGAGCCAGAAATGTCGCGACGATCGCCACTGCCATGAATGCGCCACCCAGGCTGACGGCCACCCCAATCGCGGAGGTTGCCCATAGGCTTGCTGCGGTGGTTAGTCCCTTGACATCCGTGCCAGTGCGCAAGATCGTTCCCGCACAAAGGAACCCCACGCCGGTGACGATCTGCGCCGTGACACGGGTGGGATCACCCGCGCTATAACCTTTGCTGACCTCGGCGTACAAAATAGCGCCGACGATAAGGAGGATGTGAGTCCGGATGCCTGCGGGATGATCCCGCAACTCTCGCTCCAAGCCAATAATTCCCGCCAAGATCGTGCCCACGCCGAGCTTCAGCAGCATGGAAAGCGTCAGCGATAATTCTTGGTCGGTTAGCCCGGGCACCCTTGAATGATGCCTCATATCCCGCTAAGATCGATATGTGCCAAAGCAAGACTTTAAACCGCCCAAGCCAAATGGGTTCGTACATGCTCTGGCAAAATTCTGCCTTCCGTATGTTTTGAATGCCCGCCAAGTCGACGGAGTTGACATTCCCGTTTCCGATCTCGATCTGTTGCGATCTCTGAAGGATGAACGGTTGGTCTTGATGCCCAACCACCCCACCAACACCGAGCCCGCGATCCTCTTCGATTTGAGCGCCAAGACGGGCGGAGCGTTCCACTATGTGGCCTGTCGAGAAGCGTTCAACCACGTCGGCGGATTGTGGGGTTGGGTCATTCAGAGGTTAGGTGCGTACTCCCTGGTTCGGGGGTCTCTCGATCGTGCTTCCTTTTCTAAAACCAGGGAACTGATCGCAGCCAAAGGCAGCAAGGTCGTCATCTTTCCTGAGGGCGAGGTCTACAGCCAAAATGACTCCCTCCTGCCATTCCAGACAGGGGTTGTCCAACTTGCCTTTTGGGGCTTTGAGGAAGCTCGAAGGACCGATCCCAGCGTGGACGTCCGGCTATTGCCAGTGGCAGTCCGCTATACATTCACCCAAGACATGACTCGGGAAATCGCCGATGCCATTGAAAGACTCGAGCGCGCCGTCGGCCTGAAGGTCGCCAGTTCAGACACCAACTACGACCGTATACGGCGCGTAGGCGAGCGGGTGGTCGCCAAATTGGAATCGCAGTACGAACTCAAGTTACCTTCGGAGGCTTCGCTTGGGGACCGCATGGATGTGATCAAGCGAACCCAACTGGACCGGGCTGCGCAGATTGCCAAGGTCTCGCTCAAGGACGGCACCTTGGCAGAGCAGATGCGTTCCGTAATCAACGCCGTCCATCGTGTCACCGAGGACCCATCGGGAGCCAAGACGGATTATGATTATCGACTCTGGGAAGAGGCCAGGAATCACATGCAGCCGGCGCTGCACGAATTAGACCGGCTTTCAAACTGGATCGCAGTCTATGACGGTTACGTCGCGTCGAACCCGAGCCCGGAACGTATGGTGCATTTGCTGGTGCGGATGGAGAAGGAAGTGCTGGGCTCGGTGCAGATTCGTGGTCGGCAAAAGGCGCACGTTCGATTGGGAAATCCCATTTCTCTCGCTGAGTTTGAAGTCGAGTACTCAAACGACAAACGTGCGACCGTCGCCTCGGTCACGGAGCAGGTAGAAGAGTCGGTTCAGGCATTGCTCGATGAGTTGGCGCGCCCCGACCCCAAAGTCCCAACTAGCTAACATTTGAACAAATGCCTTTCAAAATAACGTAACTGATGCGCTCTTCCGGCATCATAGGCACCGTCTGACGAAACCATTTAACTGCAAAAGGTCCTTCCGTCGATTATTTAGAAACGGGCAAAGCTCGCCAGAGCTGTGTCAAGCAGCAGGTTGCAGAAATCAGCTCTTGCCAAACTCGATACCTTTCTACAGTACTTTGGAAAATGACGGAAGCCGTTCGAGCACGTATCGCCTTCCTTTCCTTGAAATGCGCCCTCATTCGATCTTCGGAACGGCAAAGCCGTCCTACTCTCCATCAAGTACCGGTCCGGAAGACGCACTCACCGCCAAACCCTCGGTGGATTCAGGGGCGCAGGTGTAATATGTCTGTCTTTGAGTTTCCTGGTCAAGAGTCAGGACTGAGCTGGCGGATTGCGACATTAGGGCCGTCTAAAGGCAGCATACTTCGTCCCAAGGAGCCAAAGTCCGAGGCTGTCCGAACGGCTGAATTAGCGGCTAGCCAAGTCGTCAAGATACTTTAGCAAGGTGCTGTCTCCACTATCGGCAGCAATCGACCAGCATAACTGCCAGCCGTATGGAGTGGGCTTTCGACTCTCACAATACGCCAAGATAAGTTCCCGACTGTTACGAGCGGACCTAATCTTATTCAGAACAATTACGGTAAGAAACCGGTCAGTCCAGTACAAAGACTTGGAATTGATCGCCTCAATATATCTCCGTGCATGCTCAAGCTTACTGTCACGTGCGTATATAATTGCAAAGAAAAGCTTTTCTTCCTCGCTAGCCCTGCTCAAGTGCTCTTGTGAATCATTAAGCTTAATTGATGCGAACTCGATTAGTCGTGTTCGCATAGTTGCCATATTAAGGTAAGCCGTCCACTCTTGGTCTAAATATGCCTGGACCACAAGGTCAGCCATCTGTACAAACTTTCCAAAGGAGCCATACATCAGAGATTGCACTGCTAGATCTTGGATGAGGGCAATGCGCGAAGGGCTATGTGGTTCAGCTTCTTTCGAACACATCAGCTCGTGAGGAAAGTAAATTGCCTGATAGTTCAAAAATAAAGCCATGAAGTGCTTGTCATTAGGCCACTTAATAATGCACTTTAATATATAATCTGCAAACGCAGGGATGGACATACCAGAGCTTACTAGTGCCATCTCATAGGCAAGTACAGGATTAGCTTCAATTCGATCCGAATTTGCTGCATAAAGAGCCTGGGCCGAAGTTAGGTTTCCGACGATTCGATACGCTCCGAAAAGTGCCTGAAGCCAGTCGTCGCCTTCTTCTGCGGCGCGTCTAAGTTCTTCAAGGACTCTTTCAGGATCATCGGTCCTCAATTTCGTTTCCAGTTCCTTAAAAGTTGGGGGATTGCCAAGCATAGAAGTCGTATTAGGTTATTTTTTGCCTCAGGACGATCCATGCCGCCAAGCCTTGCGCCTCCTGAAACTCCAGTCCTGAGGC
>CAMLEL010000219.1 GCA_946478935.1 uncultured Armatimonadota bacterium | reverse complement strand
CCGGCGTTGTCAACAATTGAGCTGTTTAGTCCTGTCGACAAACTTCCTCGAGCGCATGTTCGAAGAGGACTCCATTAAGGCGACCGTCATCATCCCGGCCGAAGCGACCACCCGAGGGATCTTGAGCCAAGTCGCTGATGCCGGATGCGATCAAGGCAGCCGAATTGGAGGCCCCCGCGTGACCGTTCACATGTTCCACAACGATCGGAACGGTTGTCGAAATCGCATCCAAGTCGGTTCTGTTTAGGTACACACCACCAAACTTGTTAGGATCATAATGGCCGGCGTGCAGCCATTTGTCGCGTTCGATTCGAGGCAACCAATCCCGAACCGCATCGAGAACCGCATTATTCGAGTCACAACTCCCAAGATGAAGTTCCTGAAACTCAAGGCCGGAGGCGAGGATATGACAATGATTGTCGATAAAAGCTGGATAGATCGTTTTCCCAAACAAATCGATTGTTGAGGCGCCACTCGGCTCCTTTATCGAGGCAATTGGTCCCCGGCTGATAACGCGATCGTTATCCACCAACATGTGTTGGAGTTCCCCGCTTTCATGCCACTTAAAGTTCTTATAAAAAGTTGTCATGGTTACATTGCAAAGAGGGCGGGGATCCCGCCAGTATGCCAAAAGCAGACAGGGCCAGTGAATTCCTTTCGGGCGGCCATTGCCAAGAGTCCAGAAAACGCCTTGCCCGAGTAAACAGGATCGAGGAAGATACCTTCAGTTCGAGCTAAATAGCGAATGGCTTCGTTACCCCTTTCGCTTGGAATTCCGTACCCTGGCCCAACGTACCCAAAATCCAGGTGCAGTTCTGAAGCCAAGAGCGCAGACTGGCCCAGTATCTCTGCCAGACCGGCTCCCAACTCTGCGAAATCCTTGGCCAGGTCTGGCTCCGGATCGCAGGCAACCCCTACGACTCGCGTCGGCATATTTCGAAAGGCGTAACTAAGTCCCACCTGTGTAGAGCCGCTGCTACTCGCAAAGATGATCGTGTCAAACGGTGCCGTAATTTGAGCCTGAAGCTCTCTGCCCGCCTCATAAAATGCAAAGGCGCCCAGCGGTGATGACCCGCCTACCGGAATCTCGTAGACGACTTTGCCTTGGTCCTTGAATTGGCTGACCAATTCGGCAGCGTGGTTGAACAGCTGGTTCCAGGTGCCATCTGGAAAAGTGTGGAATTCAATTCCAAGCCAATCCCCAAGAGCCTTATTCCCCCCTTCCTTTGTCAATCCCTGTTGTGCTGGGAGTTCGTACTCGTAGGGCGTATCCATCACGGCAACGGCACATTTGATTCCCAGTACCGCGCATGCCGCCCCTAGCTGACGGACAAAATTTGATTGGACCGAACCACATGTCACCACGACCTGAGCCTGTGCTTTCAGGACATCGGCCATTAGGAATTCGAGTTTCCGACCTTTGTTCCCGCCAAGTGCGAACCCCGTGAGGTCATCCCGCTTGATCCACAGATCCAATCCAAGATCAGCTGATGCCCGCTCTAAACGGTGCAGAGGTGTGGGTCGATGAATCAGGGAAACCTTGGGATGCACGTCCATCGTCAGGAAGAAAAGTTACCCGGCAGTCCCATGCCATGCGATCAGAACCGCATAATAGACCGATGGCTGAAGTGCAAACGCCTGCCCCAAAGAAACGGAAAAAGGGTTGTCTGATCGCAGCGGCCGTGTTGGGCGCCCTCTTTTTGGGAGCCGGAGCGTTCTATGGACCTGCCATTCTGGATTTCTACAAGGTCTACGGCCCCGATATCCTGTCCAAGCCTGAACGCCACAAGTATGCGGCTACCAGTGAACAAAACCTGAAGGCGATCTACCAGGGAATGATGCTGTACCACGAGTCAGAGGGGCAGTTTCCCCTTGCCGAAGGCTGGATGGACGCCATCGCGAATCGCCTTAAGTCGAACGATCTGGAAAAAGGCGAGGCGGAAAAGAAGCTGATTCGCCCCGATTTGGCTGGCACGAGCGGCGCATTTGGCTATGCCATGAACGAGTCGACATCGGGCAAGTATAAGGACGACGTCGCCGATCCCGGGACCACTCCGCTCATTTACGAATCCAAACAGACGGCTCGAAACGCCAAGGGAGATGCTCGGGACGACCGGGACGGTTTGGCGATCAGCGTGTCTGGAGCGATTCTGAAAGGAAGCGAATAAAACGAATGGGCATCATCGAAGTAAGAGACCTGAAAAAGACTTACCACGGGGAAGTTGAGGCCGTCCGAGGAGTGACCTTCGAAGTTCAGCCAGGAGAGTTCTTCGGGTTTTTGGGCCCCAACGGCGCCGGGAAAACGACGACCATCAACATGCTCGTGAACTTGGTAAAAAGGTCCAGCGGATCAATTACCATCGACGGTCTGGACTTGGACCGTAACGCTACCGAGATCTACAAGCGGATCGGCTTCGCAATGCAGGAAGTGGGACTCGATGAGACTGCCACGGCTCGCGAGATGCTGCAGTTGCACGGTCGCCTCTATCACATGTCGACCGAGCGGATCGAGGAGCAGATTGCAAAACTTCTCAAACTGGTGGAGTTAGAGAAAGTCGCCGATCGATATACCCATACCTATTCAGGAGGCATGCGTCGCCGCTTCGATCTGGCGTTGTCACTCATCCACGAGCCAAAAATCCTGTTTCTTGATGAACCCACACAGGGCCTCGACCCCCACGCCCGCCAGCTCATCTGGAATCACCTTCGAGAATTGAATCGAAACGGCATGACCGTTTTTCTCACCACGCACTTTATGGAAGAGGCAGAAGCGCTCTGCAGTCGATTGGCGATTATGGACAAGGGTCAGATCGTGACCGAGGGAACCGTAGAAGAACTCCTTGCCAAGCACTCTGCCAAGAATTTGGAGGACGTGTTCCTAAAGACAACAGGCAGCAACCTGGGTGAGGAAGATGTGAACCTTAATGCGGCCGACCCCTATGCGAGGCGCCGCTAGTGTCCACCTTCTTTTCTGATTGGTACTACCTGGCTATCCGCTCAACCAAGCAGATCTGGCGCCCGCTGATGGCCCTGATCCCTTCCCTCTTTATTCCGTTATTCTTCTTTGTCGTGAACTCAGCCTCCCTCCAATCCTTCTCAAAGGTCGAAGGATTTCCCGAAGGCGTTTCGTACAGAGACTTCATTGCTCCCATCGCCTTGTTTACGGCTGTGTTCTTCTCGGCCGGCAATGCTGGAATTGAGTTGGTCCAGGATATATCGAGCGGTTATTTCAAGAAGCTGTTGATCATGCCGATCAACCGCCTGTCAATCGTGCTGGGTCGGCTGACAGAAGTTGCGATTCAGGCGATCATGCAGGGCGCGATCGTATTAGTGCTCCTGCTGGTGGTAGGGGTCAAGTTCAATACTGGATTCCTCGGGGTTCTCGCAATCTTTGCATTGCTCATCCTCTTCGCGATGGCTTGGAGCTGTGTTGGGATGATTGCGGCCCTGAGAACTCAAAACGCACGGCTGGTTCAATCGCTCTTCGTGCTGGTGTTTCCATTCCTGTATCTCACCACTTCTCAGGCGCCGATGAACCTGCTGCCACCCGCCTTCCAAGTCATCGCAAAGTACAACCCCGTGACCTACGTCATCGAGGGGGTTCGCGCCATGGTGCTGGAGAGTTGGTCCGCACCAGCTATTTGGCAGGGATTCCTGGTCGCGACGATTCTCTGCGCGGTGCTGGTTGGCCTCGTGGTCGCCTCGTTTCAAAAGGCGCTGAAGTAACTCGGGGTTGCTTGGCCGAGGGCCCCATGAGGCCTGCTCCCGGTATACTTGCCCCCATAAAGGCCGCATGATCGCGCGCCGTTTCAATGAAGAAACGAGGTACCCACATTTAATGTCTGTGATCCCCGCCAGCAAGCAATACAATAAGCTCGATTACCTTCGATTGATGATGCTCAGCCGAGAAGGCGACCGCCGAGAAGGCATCCTCCTCCGACAGAGTAAGGGCTGGTTTCAAGTAAGCGGGATGGGGCATGAAGCGTTGGGAGCCTTTGCCTACGCGCTGCAGACTGACGACTACCTCTTCCCCTATTATCGAGATCGAGCCATTATGCTTGCTCGGGGGCTGACGAACTATGACTTGGCATTGGCTTATTTCGCCAAGCGCGCCAGTAGCTCCGGTGGTCGTCAAATGCCGGGACACTACAGCAGCCGGGAGCACAACGTGTTCAGCGTCTGTACTCCCACCGGTGGCTCCTTGATCCCAGCTTGTGGCGCTGCTTGGGCAATGAAGCTCAATGGCACGCAGGGACTTGCCATTGCCAGTGTTGGCGATGCCGCAAGTCGCCAGGGCGAGTTCTATGAAGCGCTAGCCTTTGCGCAACAAGAAAAGCTACCGGTGATCTTCGTGGTCGAAGACAACAAGTTTGGTATCTCGACACCAACGGACAAGTTCCTGCCGTTCAATGTCGGAACGCTCAATCCGGCCAACGTCGTGAAAATCGACGCCCGGTATCCAGAAATCGTCTTCCAGGCCGGTCTTGAGGCTGCAGATAAAGCTCGCAGCGGCCAAGGTCCAACCCTGATTTGGGCAGACCTGGACCGCCTTTCTTCGCATACATCGTCGGACGATCACCGCGTGTATCGAAAGCTCGAAGACATTGAAGAGATGGCGCTTCGCGATCCGATCCGGCTCCTTTCTGAAGAGCTCATTGCCAGTGGCGAACTGACTGCGGACGGATTCACGAAGCTGCAGGACGAGGTCAACAAGCAAGTTGATGAGGATTACCTCAGAGCCGAAGAGGAAGCAGATCCCCTGGCTTCAGAGACGCTGCATTTCAACTTTGGCGACGTCGCTCCAGCAGAAGCGCCGCCAATTCAAACGGGCCGCCAAACCATGGTTGCAGCAATCAACCAAGTCTTCAGGAAAGCCCTCGAAAGCGACCCGAACGTGGTGTTCTTTGGCGAGGATATCGAGGACCCGAAGGGTGGAGTGTTTGGCCTCACCAAAGGGCTCAGCGACGCATATCCAAAGCTAGTGTTTACTGCGCAATTGGCCGAGGCGACCATCATGGGAGTGGCGATCGGTATGGCCTCCTGGGGAATGAAGCCCGTTTTCGAAC
>CAMLEL010000218.1 GCA_946478935.1 uncultured Armatimonadota bacterium | reverse complement strand
TAAACTGCGGGTGCGCCCCCGAGTCACGGTGGCCTGCAAGACGGATCTTGGCCGGGTGCGTGAAAACAACGAGGATAAGTTCGAATATTTTCTCCCCGAGGACGATGCCACGCTCGCTTCTCGGGGCTTGGTCTTCCTGGTTTGCGATGGTATGGGAGGGCATGCCGCTGGCCAAATCGCCAGCGAACTCACGGCCAAGACCTTCATCGACGTGTACTTGAACCATCCTGCCACGGAGCCGACGGTCGCAATGACGGGCGGCGTCATCGCCGCCAATCGGTATGTTTTGGATGTGGCCCGGGCCGTGCCTTCACGAAGAGGCATGGGAACCACGCTCAGCGGATTGGTTTTGCTGCAAGATCGCGCCTATACCATTCAGGTGGGTGATTCCCGGGTTTACCGTCTGCGCGATGGGGAATTGACAATGCTGACCCAGGATCACACCTACATCGAGGAAGCGATCCGCAGTGGCGCCCTAACGCTTGAGGAAGCAGAACAGCACCCTTATCGGCATGTCCTTACAAGGGCTGTGGGGACGGAAGACAATCTGATCCCGGACGTAAATGAGCATGATCTGCGAGCGGGCGATCTCTACCTTGTCTGCTCGGACGGCCTTCTGAACCACGTGTCTGATGATCGCATCGCGGAATCCATGGCAAACGGTGCGCCCAGCGAGATTGCATGGAAACTTGTCGGTCAAGCTCTCTTGGGCGGAGGAAGCGACAACACGACGGTTGTGCTGGTGCGGGTGGATGAACTGGTTCAAGTACCCGAATAATGTTTGGCCTTCTTAATAAATGCTACTAATATAGGAGCATGGCTGCCGACATATTGGTCCCGTTCGGATTCACCGCATTGGAGTCCGAGATCTATGCCTTTCTTTGCCAGGAGTCTCCGGCCACCGGCTATCGAATCGCACAGGGCATCAACAAGCCTGCGGCAAACACCTACAAGGGCATCCAGAGCCTGCAGGCGAAAGGAGCCATTTTGGTGGAGGAAGGAGCAAGCCGCCTTTGCCGCGCATTGCCACCCAAAGAATTAATGGCTCGCTTGCAGCGCGATTTCGAAGCCAATCGGAAAGCCGCTGAAAAAGCGCTGACCACACGCCGGGCGCCCGTCGACGATGAGCGGGTTTATCGGCTGACCTCTGCTGAACAGATCACGGGGAAGCTGTTGCAAATGGCACGGGGAGCAAAGCGTTCATTTCTAGTCAGGTGCTCAGGCGAGACCGCGGTCGAACTGCAGAACGACTTGACTGCTGCTCTCGCACGGGGTGTGGCGGTCGCATTGGTTTCGCCGGAACCCATCGCCAACAACGACTTTGATTCCTCCACTTTGTCCGGAGCCAAGCCAGATAGCCTCGTCGCAGTTGCCGATGCTAACGAGTTTATGCTTGGAACCTCATCGGACGCCTACTGGAGTCGCAGCGCTATCCTTGGCAGCTCAATCGAGGAAAGCCTAGCCGCCCAACTCGCCCTGGGGCAAGTGGCGCATCTTCTCGCCCTAGACGAAAAGCGGAGCCGCATCCAGCGAATTGTGGATGGCTGGAACCGGTTTCAAAACCGCCAGGAATAGACCAGGTGCAATTGATTCTGCCCCTGATTGCGCCCAACGATCCCCGCGTTCGATATATGGAGAAATCGCAGGCCGATGCTGCCTTCGCCCTCTCCGGTATCCCAGGCAATTCCAAACCCAACCATCGGCGTAGAGTTCAACCGACTGTCCAAGTCGACGGTCGGGCGATCAGAGTATTGCAAGCCCCATCCCGCCGTCGCGTAAAAGCCAAACCCTTCGCGCATCGGCCATCGGTATCGGGCGTAGGCCAATGCGCCAAACGAATCGGTCTCATTCGCAGGCTGGCCACTTGCGCCTCGACTGGAGCTGTGGTCGTAATACACTTCGTAAACCAATTGGGCGCCAGTTCCATCGATATGGAATCTTGGTTCAGGCCTGCCGTAGGCGACTCCGATTCCGAAGGCCGTTCTCTTGTCTTCTGAACCTAAAATTGTCATCGACTGTCCGCCGAAAATCTGGAAGTAGTAAGATGGCGCAACCAAACTGCGCAGCTTGATTTCATTGTCCGAAGCCTGTGCGATTCCCCCCACGATCGCCAGCCCGATTGCCGTCGTCGTTTTCAAGTTCATACTCCTTCAACGATATCATTGCAGGACCGTCTCAGTTCGCTGGGACGTTGGTCGGGTACCTTAACGTGATCCCCGATGCGATCTAAACTGCCCGTCGTCGTTATAGTTGGTCGCCCGAACGTCGGGAAAAGCACCCTGTTCAACAGGGTGATCAAGAAGCGCGTGGCGGTGGTGGAGGACACTCCGGGAATCACCAGGGACCGCCTCTATGCCGAAGCTGAATGGAACGGAAAGCCCTTCGTGGTGGTCGACACTGGCGGCATCGTTTTTCAAGAGGAAGACCCGCTCGCCGAGCAGATTCGGGTGCAAGCCGATGTGGCCCTGGCTGAAGCCGACGCAGTGTTGTTTTTAGCCGATGTCACGTCGGGCGTCAATCCAGATGATCGGGACCTTGCCAACAAGCTGCGCGGCATCAAGACGCCGGTCTACATCGTCGTCAACAAGGCAGACCATCCTGGCCGTGACTCGTACGTCACCGAGTTTTACGAGCTGGGGCTCGGCGAAGTTTGGCCGGTGTCAGGTTTGCATGGACGTGGCGTCGCCGACCTTCTGGATGAAGTCGTCACTGGCCTTCCTCGAATGAAAAAGGATGAGGAGATCGTCGAGGAGATTCGCGTGGCAATTGTCGGTCGACCCAATGTTGGAAAGTCTTCGCTGGTCAACGCCTTTACCGGTGAACAGCGGATGATTGTGTCCGACATCGCCGGAACCACGCGTGACGCAATCGACACGCTCCTGGAGTATCGCGATGAGAAGTTTCGCCTCATCGACACCGCCGGAATCCGAAGGCGTGGCAAGATTCAGGGCACCGTCGAGTACTACATGGTCAATCGGGCTCAAAAGGCGATCGAGCGTTCCGAATGTGCCCTGGTGGTGATCGACGGCAACGAAGGCTTGACTGATGGTGACAAGCGGATCGCCAAACTCGCCTTCGACGCGGGCAAGGCATGCGTCTTCGCGGTCAACAAGTGGGACGTCAAGGAGCCGCCGGACGGCTTGCCCAAGCAGCGCTCGTTGATTAAGAAGGACATGAAGCGGATCATTGAGAACGAGCTTCCCGAGTTGGGCTATGCCAAGGTCGCTTTCACCAGCGCGACGGAGTCGGCAGGGCTTGAGCCGGTATTGGACGCTGTTATCCAGGCCGTCGAGAATTATTCATTCCGCATCTCGACCGGACAGCTGAACAAGCTGATTCAAGATGCGGTATTTTCCCGACCGTACACCAGCAAGGGGAGGGCGCTCAAAATCTATTACGCGACGCAGGTCAGCACCCGCCCGCCCAAGTTCGCGCTCTTTTGCAATGACCCCGACCTGTTGCACTTCTCCTACGAGCGGTATCTGATCAACAAGATTCGTGCGGCCTATCCCTTGGAGGGAACCCCGATCCAGATCAGCGCGCGGCACAGCCACAAAGACCGGCAGTAGCATGGGCTTCCATCCCATGTGTATCACGACCATCTTGGTCGTGTAGCCGAGTGTTAGGAATCCTGCTGGGATCGCCGAATTCATTCGGCTCCGGGGAGAAAAACGCGGCTCGCGTCGCACACTTCCAAAGGATAAACTCCCGTGCAACATGATGCAGGACTGGTTCCTCGACGCCAAACTCGGCATTTTCATCCACTACGGAATCTACGCGGTCAAGGGGATCGACGAGTCCTGGGCGTTCTTCAACGGCAAGATCAGCCACGCCGACTACATGGCGCAGTGCGACGGCTTCACCGCCTCCGAATACGACCCCGAAGCCTGGGCGGACCTCTTCGAGCGCGCCGGGGCCAAGTACGCCGTCCTCACGACCAAGCACCACGACGGCGTCGCCCTCTGGGACACCCAAGCCAACGACCTCAGCACCGTTAAAGCCACCCCCGCCAAGCGCGACCTCATCACCCCATACGCGGAGGCCCTAAGACGCCACAATCTCAAAGTCGGCTTCTACTTCTCCCAACTCGACTGGTCCCACCCCGACTACGCCACCGTCCGCCCCGAGCGCCACAAGGACGATCCCGACGACCAGCTCAACCCATTTGCCTATCCCCGCAAGGGCCAGGAAAGCGAGGAAAGATGGGAGAACTACCTCAAGTTCCATAGAGCCCAGATCAAAGAACTCTGCACCCAATTCGGCAAGGTCGACCTCCTCTGGTTCGACGGCGACTGGGAGCGCGACGAGCGCCAGTTCCGCATGAGGGAGCTCCGCGACGAGATCCACGCCATGCAGCCCGAGGTCGTCATCAACTCGCGCATGCTCGGATACGGCGACTACGCCACTCCCGAGCAGGGCCAGCCGGTGGTCGCGCCCGAGGGACCGTGGGAGTTCTGCGTCACCATCAACGACTCCTGGGGCTACCAGGTGCAGGATAAGAACCACAAGTCCACCCGCCAGATCGTGCGGCTGTGCGCGGAGTGCTTCGGGCTCGGCGGCAACGTCCTGCTCGACGTCGGCCCCTACGAGGACGGCACCCTCCAGCCCGAGCAGGTCGACCGCCTGGAGGGGCTGGGGCGGTGGATGAAGAAGCACGCCTCCGCCATCTACGGCACCCGCGCGGGCATCCCGGCGGGGCTTTTCTACGGCCCCACCACGACCTCCCAGGACGGCAAGGAGCTGAACCTTTTTTTCTTCGATGTGCCCGTCGATCAAATTGTGGTTCGCGGAGTCTTGGGCATTATCAAGCGCATAACAGTCGTGGGATCCGGACAGGAGCTGACTTACAAGCGTATTGGCAGCGCGGACTGGTGCAACATTCCCGGCAACCTCTACATCGACTTCCCGCTCGACTTCGAGGACTCCCTGATCTACCCGGACTGCACGGTGGTCAAAGTGGAGTTCGAGATACCGTTCACCACCTCCCTCAGTCCGGGGAGGAGCTAGCCGAAGGCTTGGCGGGCGGCCGAAGGGTAGCGGGACCGCCTCGCGCCCCGGAAATGCTCCAGCGGCGC
>CAMLEL010000217.1 GCA_946478935.1 uncultured Armatimonadota bacterium | reverse complement strand
GGCTCCAAATGGCGTTCATGGGGGACGTGGTATAGCGGTCGATCATGGAAGGACTAAGGGTACCAGCCGATGTACACTTGATCTGAATGGGACCTACCACCATGCTGCTGGCGATTTTCACCACGCTTCTTGCCGACCCTGAGCCAGTTCGAATCAGCCGATCCAGGGCCGATTATTACTCTGCCCAGGCGACCTACCTTCGATACTCGCACCATCCCATCGGGCAAGCAATGAATGCAACCCTCGCGAGCCTTGCCAAGAAGCGTGTCGATGCTTGGGTGAAGGAAGCGGATCGAACAGCGAAAGACCTCGGTCGGCCCACGCATCCCTGGGAATTGGAACTCGGATTTGATGTCACCTACCAAACCAAGACGCTGGTTAGCGTTGCTGTCTCGGAATACAACTATTCGGGCGGCGCCCACCCCAATCACGGAATGGAAACGATCTCATTTGGCATCGTCTCCGGCAAACCAAAACGACTGAAGCTGGCTGATCTATTCAATCGTGGTTTTGACGCTTATCGGCATACCAATGCCCTGTTGATGGCAAAGCTTAGGAAGATTGAGGGTGCCGACTGGATCAAGAATGGAGATCTGAAAAAGCTCACTCCGACGATGCTCGAACGGTGGACGCCTACCAAGAAGGGTTTGGTTTGGCATATGAATCCATATGACGTGGGACCCTATGCGGCCGGCGACTTCGACGTTTCGCTTTCGATCGCGGAGTTGGGCATGAATTTTCGTAAGGAGTTGTTAAGCCCTTAAGTCGACTCGACGTCGGAAAAACGCAATGATTCGATCCCAAAATGTGTATTTGGGAGGAGTGAAGCTGGTTGCGTTGGCAAGTTCCGGACAACGATCAATGAGCAAATTCAACCCTTCCTCAACGGTTTCGGGATCTCGATCGAATTGACCGTACCAACCACATGCGAAGCAAGTTTCATTCTGCTGCGCGTTGACTGCGCCGCAAAGCGGGCATCGCTTTAAGTTCGCGGCTGCGAACTGTCTGCGGTTGTTATTGAATCGAGGTTGTAAGGCCATCTTGCTATTTATCTGATCGGCAAAGAATGCCGATTCCATATCCCCGAGACTCGAGAAAAGAAGCCCGCGTTCCCGAAATCTGAGGGCTTCGGGTCATATGGCCCCGTTAAAAAAGAGTAGGAGCGCCACTTTTCGACTCGTAACGCAGCCTGTACCAGGGCGTCTAAGAATCCGAGGCAACCACCATGAACACGCTACTTCTCGCCACAATCCTTGCCGTCCAGTTTCGAGGCGGGAGCGCCAATGACTTCACCACGTTTCTAGCTGACGCAACTAAGCAGAACGTCGTGATGACGCAGGGCGACGCCAAGCTGCTTGGTCCGGCTGAATTCGAGGTGGCTGACCTTGGTGAGATGGCTCGCGCAATCAAGGCGCAGCTGAAACACACAATTCTTCCCGGCAACGAGTTGGTTCTCAGCGACCAATTACTTTCCCGCCGCCGTGTCGCGCCGACCGTTTTCAGAGGGAACCCCGAGCGAGAACAAGCTGTGGAAGTCGAGGTTTCAAGATCTGGCCGCGTGACGTTTGAGGCGCCAGCCGAAGAGACTGCAGCTCAGGTGAATTTCATCGGAATTCCACCCACCGCTGTAACAGAAGGCAAAGTGACGTTCCGGACGGAGAAAGGAGATGCGATCAAGCTGGAAAACCTTGCCACCACCTTCGGGAAGCCAGTCGTGGTGCATTGGCTCTATTCCGAAGCGCCCGTCTTTGTGAACGTAAAAGAGATGCCCGAACTGGATCTCATGAAGTGGTCGGCGAAGGCCGTTGGTGCACGCTTGAATGTCACGGCAAAAGACTATCAATTCGAACTCGATCCCGGTGAGATAAAGAAGCGGGCAGTGGCCACGATTCGGGAAATGCCAATCCGCGAAAGTCGCCGTGCGACAATTGCCGAACAAACCAAAGCCCGAGATTTTCGTGTTGCCTGCCTTAACGCCCTTTCGAACTCTCAAATCGCCGCTACGCTTGCCGAAGCTGGGTCAGAGGGGCGATTTGAGTTGAGTCCGCGAAGTCCCCTCACCCGATTGGCGCTACAGCGCATCCGAGAAATCGACCCCGCATCCAACTCGGGCAACGCCTACCAGAGAGGAAATGGCATTCTCCAGCGAGTCGATCCGTCACGATCCGCGATGTTGATGGTGGATTCTCGATTCAACGTTCGAATGGAGATCCCCGTTCTCGATGCGAATGGCAGACCGGCGGGAGTTGTCCGGCTGAACTAGCCCAACTTTCCGTCGATTCCGGTGGACAATGTAAGCATGCTGGCACTGCTGGCGATCTTTATATTGCAGCCTAGCCGGATTTTGCCGCAGCCGTTCCTTTCAACGGACCTGGAACCATTACTCCCCGTGCCTCGACTGGAAGGCGTTCCACGACAGTCAGTGACTCGATCCGGATCGTGGCGTCCCGGCGGATTGGTCCGTACGACTTACTATTACTTTTTCCCCAAGTCGGATGCTCCTGAACTTGAGGTGATCAAAAGAGAGGGCGGTTTCGTAGAGGATGTGCCCGCAGTCAGCCCTGGCCCGGGCCCGCGAATTGCCCGCGTGCGAGATGGAATCCGGCAGGTTGTCTGGATTCGACCCATAGCAGTTGGAGAGACTTGGAAGTGGGCAAACCTGACTGGACCGGGACAAGTTGTCGGAGTGAGCGATATTCCCATTGAGGAAGGTCCGCGGCCTCGTTGGCACAAAATTGCGGAGTTTGAGTCACCGACAATTCCTCCTGGATTCCCGAACGGATGGCACGAATTGGCCTCAATGCCAGTCATTGCCGTCGATACAGAGGCGATCATTCCAAGATTTCAGCGCTCCAGCTACTGGATTCTGGTTCGATTGGGTTCGCAGCAGGAGCGCGAACCACTTTTCAACGACGCTCAACGATCCTTCTCTGGACCGGAATGGCAGGCCCTAAGAGGAGGCCCACGCTCCGTGCTAAGTAGAGTCCGTGGTGAGTACGGCTTGACGAATGTTGAAGTCCGAGACGGACTCGCCCACCAGCCATTCAAGTCGATTGTCACCCTGACTTATCTGTTTCGGGATAACGAAAACAGCCCTCGCATTGTGGACTGAGGTAAACACCGATCCATGCAGTATCGACCGCTTGGGCGTACCGGTGTGCAGGTTTCCGTGGCCTGCTTGGGCACCATGACATTCGGCTGGGAACCGGATGATTGGGGGTCGCACGAGAAGGAAGCCATCGATATCGCTCACCGGGCGATCGATCTAGGCGTCAACTTCTTTGATACTGCCGACGTCTATGCACGCGGTGTCAGCGAGACAATCGTTGGCAAGGCGCTAAAGGACAAGCGAAATGGGATCGTCCTTGCAACCAAATGCCACGGCAAGATGGACGACCATGACCCGAATGCCTGGGGCAACAGTCGGCGGCACATCATCCAGGCTTGCGAAGCATCACTCAAGCGACTTGGGACGGATTGGATCGACCTGTATCAAATCCATCGACCCCAGCCTGCCATCCCGATTGACGAAACCCTGCGGGGGCTCGAAGATCTCGTCCGTGCCGGCAAGGTTCGATATGCCGGGTGTTCCACCTATGCCGCATGGCAGGTGTGCGAGGCGCATTACGTGGCCAAGCAACTGGGCCTGAGCGGTTTCGTGAGCGAGCAGCCACCCTATAACATCCTGGATCGACGCATCGAAAGCGAACTGCTTCCGTTCTGCAGAACCTACGACTACGCTGTGATCCCATGGTCACCCCTCGCCGGAGGGATGCTCAGCGGCAAATACCTAGATCCGAATACCAAGGATGGACGATACAGCAAGAGCGATCCAAATCATCGTTTGAAGCAGATTCCAACTGCGAGATTGATTCGGTTGAAGGCGCTCGCAGAGCGAAATCAGATGAACTTGGCGAGCTTGGCTCTTGCTTGGGTGGCCAGCCAACCTGGCATTACTTCGCCGATTATTGGTGCCCGCAATGCCAATCAGCTGGAAGAATCGGTAGCTGCATGCCAGATTCAACTCACGGAAAGGGTCCTCAAGCAGGTCGATGCGATTTTTGCTCCCGGTTCACATCATGTGAACTACTACAGCGCAAACTTTGGCCCGAACGCTCGCCCTAATTGACGGGCAGATCAGACGCCTCGATTCGAATCCGTGCCCATTCTCCTGCCTCAAGTCGTCCCAGTTCTAGGTCACCATTAGCTCGGGCACCCGCCACCGTATAGGCATGGAAAGCTTCAGCCGGCGTCACGTTTTCAGATGAGCTGAAGCGTTCTGGCCGAGAAGTCGCAACTCGGATAGCTGTTTCCGGATTCCCTTCGACAATCGGACGGTCCGAACTGAAGCTCATCGGTACTCCCGCATCAAGAACGGAGCGAGAGCGGTTGAGCATCGAGGCCCGTTCAGCTCCCAATTGGGCAACGTAGCTATGGCCGAATCGTAGCAGGAACTCTGGCTGCATACAGCAGTGGCATCCTAATTTGGCCATCCGTTCGATCTGGCTGTCAGAAAGAATCATCGCATGCTCAATCCGATGTTTTGAGGGATCGTCGACCTCTTCAAATGCATCCATGACCAAATCTGTGCTGTAGTCGCCAATCGAGTGAACCGATACCTGGAACCCGTGACGGTCCGCAATCTTGACCATCTCTTTGAGCCGTTCCGGCGTATAGATGAGCTGACCGCTTACGGTTTGCTCGGTCGTGGCGGCTGCATTTCTTGCCCGCCGGCTGATCCGCCGTCCAGTGGCAGGAGCACCGGAGTACTCGCCATAGATCGCTGCTGTGGCCGAGCCAATTGCGCCATCGGCGAATATCTTGATGCCGGCAACCCGACATCGCTGATCGCCGTCGCGCAAGAGTTCGGGCAGATCTGGAGCGCGGAATTCACCATCTCGAGTAAAGACTTCTCCCCATTGAAGGTAGAGCCGTGTCCAAATCTCACAACCATTTCGCGCGGCTCGACGATATGCCGACAACTCTTTTCGAAGGTCTAGAAATCCAGTCATCATGTCGCTTGCACAGGCGATTCCAAAGCGGGCCATAGACTCGCCTGCAAGTAGGATTAAGTCGACCATTTCATCCTCCGTCGGG
>CAMLEL010000216.1 GCA_946478935.1 uncultured Armatimonadota bacterium | reverse complement strand
GGCCACGAAGGTGGCGGGCTCAGGCACTGCCTCGATCTGCATACCGTTCACGGTGCTGAAGCCGCTAACGACGCTCATGTCGACGGTGAGGGTGCCGCCCACTACGTTCACATTGGTGTGAAGCGAATGGGTCGTTCCCTGGGTGTACGAACCGGTCCAGGCGCCGCCCACGTTCTGGGTGTTACCGTCGATCGTAACGCCCGAGATGAAGCTGGGATCGTCGGGAGCCCATGCATAGACGATAACGTTGTAAACGCCGTCTGCAAGGCCGTTCACCACGACATCGGATTCGCCCGCGTCGAGGTAGTCGTCCATCAGCAGCTCGTCATCGCCGGTGGTGCCTGCGTTGTTGAACTCAAACACGCCGACCGTGCTGGTGACGGTAACGCCTGTGGCGTTGCCAAGGATGTCCATAAGGCCGCTGGAGGTGCTGCCACCATTGACTGCGTTCCAGACACCGGCTAAACCGGCTGCACCAAAGGTGTTGCCAGGAACACCGGTGCCCACACCGGCTCCATCGTCGAAATCGATATTGAATGATTGGGCCGAAGCGACGGATGCTAAGGCCGCTGCAAAGCTTAGAGCTAGGATGCGTTTCATTTGCTCTCTCCTCGTTGTATTGGATTAGGTCGGCTACCCGCGACAGCGAGTTCGTCAACTTTGACAAGAGCCGAATCTATGGTCAGTATAGTCTACTACGGCCCCAAAATTGCCACGGTTCCTCAAGAGAATCTGATCCCGCCTAAGTAACAGGGCGGGCAACTGGGGTCCGCAACCACTCGATAGAGGCAAAGGTACTCCTAATACATGGCCCAGCAGGCAGATCCTTGGCCGATAGAAGTGATTGGCGGCAAAGCCTTCTCGACGCTCAACATCGTAAGATCTGATTCAGACGACAGTGACTACCGTTCATTGGGCTGGCGGACCGTCCTCATCATCGCGATCGTTTGCGTCGCAATAGGTGCGGCCTCGAAGTTTGTCATCGAACGAATCCTTGTTGGTGACTTCTTCTGGGGCAAGGTCTTCGGGATCGGCCTGTTCGTCGGTATGTACGGTTCCATGCTCGTCGGAGCGGCGGTCCAAAATCGGAAAAACAAGAAAGAGGTCGTGTTGCCAGCCCGTCCAGAACACGTGCCAGATGCTGCGCTCAGAGTCCTTGCGAGGGTGCGGAACTCTGCCGCGGGCTCGCGCTGCGTCGGATGGCTCTGGTTCGATAGCGGCTTGGTGTACTTTTGGAGCGAAGCCTTCTGGTTCCGGCTGAAGCGAGAAGACATCGACGCCAAGGATCCTGCCAAAGCGCTGGTCCAAATGAACGCTGCGCCGGCGCTGAAGCTCGGCAGGCCATTTCCCGAAGTAAAGCTATCTCTGATTCCTGTGGCGGATCTCCTGGGAACCAAGGATGAGCGCAAGAACGCACGCACGTACTTTCACAGCATTCTTACTGCCCTGGAAAACTCTTCTACACGGCTGGACGCCGTCTACCCTCCAATCCGCTCCGCTGTCAGGCCGGCCGACCCGATGCGAATCGCTGTCGGTTGCATACTGGCCGGGTTGGCCATCGGCGGCTGCATTCATTTGGCCACCGCTCAGGTGTCACAGTTTGATATGGGCGCTATTCGAATCAATCCGATGGACGGTTATCTTGCCGGCTTGGCGTTAACGTGCGGCTTTGGAGCCATCATTTACGGAATGAACCACTCTGCCCAAGCGATTAACCGAAAGTTGGACGAGCTCAAAAACCAAAAGTGAAGACCTACATTGGCCTTATCAGGGGCATAAATGTCGGCGGGCACAATATCCTCAAAATGGCGGACCTGCGCCGATTACTTGAAGATTTGGGCTACGCGAATCCGAAGACTCTCCTCCAAAGCGGAAACTTTGTTTTTCAAGCTGAACAAGGCGAGCCTCAAACCCACCTTGACAAGATCCAAGCCGCGGCGGCCGCGGATCTTTCGGTAACGGCGGCGTTCTACGTGTTCGATCCGAAGCAATTGGACGACCTCATCCGAAACAATCCATTTCCAGAAGCGGCAGTCGAGAGGCCATCGAAACTGGGCGTGTATCTCGGCAAGGAAAAGGTCCGCCGAGACGCGCTGGAAAGATTGGATGGCTATAGGACGGCAGGAGAACGGGTACAGGTGGTGGATGGCGTTGTGTACCTGGACTGCCCTAACGGTTTCGGAACGTCCAAAATGCTGTCGTCCAGTCCTTGGTGCAAACTCACCTCGTCAGGCACACTCCGCAATTGGAATACGGTCATCAAACTGCGCGAGCTTGCCTCGAAGCAGACATAATATAACAGAGTTCTTGGGGGAAATCATGAAATTCAAAGCAGAGCTAATTCTAACCGGCAAAAGTTCAACCGGTATTCAGGTTCCCGAAAAGGTGGTAGAAGGCCTCGGTGCAGGGAAGCGCGTCCCGATTAAAGTGACCTTCAACAATTACACCTACCGAACGACCATCGCGCCGTATCGAGGCGAATATTGGATACCAGTCGCCGCAGCTGTTCGAGAATCTTCTGGTGCAACGGCAGGAGACATCCTGGATATAACGATGGCCGTCGACGAAGAGCCGCGAACCGTCGAGGTTCCAGAAATCCTTGCCAAAGAATTGGCCAAAGACAAAAAGGCGGCAGCCGCTTTTGAAAAGCTCTCGTACACCAATCAAAAAGAAATGGCCCTGAGGATCTCGGGAGCCAAGGGCGAAGACACACGGGCGCGAAGACTGGCAAAAGCGCTCGAATCGCTGCGAGGCTAACTCACTAATTCAGCGCAGGCGTGAGCGCGTTTGACAAGGCGCTCATCGCCCATCTTCTCCGCCCACTTACCGAGGCTCGGGGTGGGGCCGGTCCATTTCATGGCGCTAACGTTATCAAACAGTGCCGCGTCTGTTTTTAGCGTCGCAAGCACCTTGAACAACAACGCAAGTTCCTTGTTCGGTCCAAGAACGTCCGGAGGGAAGTCCTCGATCGGCCCATATTTGGCGATCATCCGCGCAGCAGTGACTTTTCCGATTTTTGGTATTCCGGGATAGCCGTCGGCAGAGTCTCCAACGAGCGCTAAATAATCAGGGATGTACAAGGGCGGTACGCCGAATTTCTCAAACACTCCTTTCTCGTCCCGGATCACGTCATTGCGGCGATCGATCACCACAACGCGGTTGCCGACCACGCATTGCGACAAGTCCTTGTCCGGGCTCCAAATACAAACCTGTTCAACCTCGTCGTCTTGTGCTGCGAGATACGCGGCAGAAGCCAATCCATCGTCGCACTCCAATTCAACCATGGGCCAGCAAGCAACGCCCATCGCTTGCAGCGCTTCCTCGAGAGGATGGAATTGATTTGTCAGGTTCGGTTCCATTCCCGTTGCTGTTTTGTATCCGGGCCATAGGTCGTTTCGAAACGATTCGATCACATGATCTGTGGCAACGCCGATATGCGTCGCGCCTTTTTCTATCATTTGCAAAATGGAGTGCAGCACACCATTTGCCGCGCCGAGCGATCTATCTACGCCATCGTTGAATCGCCGCGCTCCGTAAAACTGGCGGAAGAGTTCGTAAGTGCCGTCGATTAGGTGTATCGTCATACTCGCGCTTCCTCGGGATGGGTGGTTAGCCAATCTTGGGCGTACTCCAAGGCATAATGCGTGGCCCAACGCGACCATTCGGGCTCGTCTTCGACTAGTCGCCCTTGGTCGTCGAACAGGTCTTCACTGCCCTCGAATATCCAAGCGAGGTAAGCAAGACCTTCTGCATCCACGTCCAAATCCGAATACCACTGAAGCTCGCGGATCGTCACAAGGTGACCGTGCGCACTTTCGGGATTGTTAGCGATTTCCGATGCGCATACTCGCACCACGCGAACAGCCGCCGCATCTCGATCTGGAAGGCTTATGTCGAGTTCGTTTATTGCTGCTTCGAACACAGGGCCAACGACTATCATCGCTCTATCCCGTAGATAAGTTAGTTCGCCGAGTGAATCGGTGTACGTGCCGTCAATCAGCACCTTGTCTGCTATGTCGACCAACTCTGTAGGTTCAGCAATCTCCACCGCGTAGCGATCGAGAACGCGAAGCAGCTCACTACGTATCGCGGGGCTCATCAAAAAAACCTCACAGGAAGAATGAGACGATTCGTTCGGTAATTTCGTTCTCTGCATCTTTCTTCGTGTTTCCCGAAGCCTTCGCGATAGCATAACTATGATCAGCGCCCTCCACCCAAACCACCTTGTAATTCTCACCCACGGGAACCGCCTCCATCAAATCCCGCCGACAAAACTCGTCCCTTGTGCCACTGAACTGCAACACCGGACATTTGATCAACGGCAAATGCGCATCGCGCATTTTCTCAAACTGCCCGGGCGGATGCAACGGATAGCCGAACAGCAGCAACCCATCCACGACATCACCTTCGGAAGCCATCATCGAAGCGACTCGACCGCCCATGGAGTGACCTCCGATAATGAGTTCGCTGGGCGCAAGTCGCTTGCGAATCGAATCTACGACTGCTCGGTATGTCTCGTTCAACACCGGCATTCGGTCCGGCATCGACTTTCCCAGCACTCGGTAGGCAAAATTGAACCGTGCAACCGCAATGCCTGGAGCGCGAACAAGGCCAGACAACCACAGCATTGTTCGGTGATCCATGTGGCTACCGGCCCCGTGCGCTAGAACCACCACCGTGTCGCCGCTGCCATCCAGCGCGACCGGAATCGCGGCCCGATCTGTCTCGACGGTCCAGGCCTCTACGGCTGTTGCTCCTCCACGCGCCAGAGTCCCCATACGTTCGGCTCCTCCCACTCCTCGGTCGGTTCTTGTCCAACTGCTCGCAATGCATGGAAAATCGCCCCAACGTGCCAGCCTTCGTGCCAAACCATGTGCTGCAAATAGAAGAGCGGATGATCATATGGACCGGCTTGTCCTCCCGCTGGCAGCAGGTCCGCCATCATCTTGTGAACCGCCTCACCGCTCTCCTTCAATCGCTGTTGAATCAGCGGCAGGTCGTCCGATGCCGCCCATTCCTCGTCCGAGACTTGAGTATGCAAACTCGCGGAGCCCTCGAGATACTTCGGGTCGATCTCATGCATCCACCCGCGCCGAACGCC
>CAMLEL010000215.1 GCA_946478935.1 uncultured Armatimonadota bacterium | reverse complement strand
TCTTGTTGAGTGGCGGCGCCGGTTGCCGTGGTATCTGAACCACCGGAGCAGCCGAAAATAGCGAGAGCAACGAGGAAGGCGACAAGGGTTTTCCAAGCCATGCTTCCATGATACACGGTCCCGTGGCGCACGTGAACCCGGAAATTGACTAACGAAGTTTTGGCGGTGAGGCTCCCACGCTTCGCTTCTTCGAAATCCTTTCCAGCCGCAAAATTATCGCAAGGGCATGGGCGGTAGGATTAGGCATGAGCGAAGCCACGCAGACCCAGCCTCAGTTCGAGACCCTGGCCCTTCACGGGGGCCAAACCGTCGACCCGACCACCAAGTCCCGTGCGGTTCCGATTTATCAGACCACCAGTTACGTTTTCGACGACACCGCCCACGCCGCGCGCTTGTTCGGGTTGGAAGAGTTCGGCAACATCTACACCCGGATCATGAACCCCACCACCGATGTCCTGGAGCAGCGGATCGCAGCCCTGGAAGGAGGGACGATTGGTGCCGCGACCGGCTCAGGTCAGGCAGCCGAGACGCTGGCGATCCTCAATCTGGCCGGCGCGGGTGACGAAATCGTCTCAAGTTCCTCGCTCTATGGAGGAACTTACAATCTCTTCCATTACACGCTGCCCAAGCTTGGCATCACCGTGAAGTTCGTCGATGCTGGCGATCCGGAAGCATTTCGGCGCGCTGTAACGGACAAGACGAAGGCATTTTTTGGTGAGTCCGTGGGGAATCCCAAGCTCGACACCTTCCCAATCGAGGAAGTCGCTGCGATAGGGCGATCGGAAGGTATCCCGCTGATCATCGACAACACGCTCCCCTCGCCCTATTTGATCCAACCGCTCAAGCATGGCGCGAACATCGTGGTTCACTCGCTCACCAAATTCCTTGGCGGTCATGGAAACTCGATCGGCGGCATTGTGATCGATGGCGGAAACTTTGACTGGGGCAGCGGACGATTTCCGGGCTTCACCGAGCCTGACCCAAGCTACCATGGCTTGAAGATTTGGGAGGTTTTCAGCAACTTTCCGGGCATGGGAAATGTGGCGTTTGGCATCAAAGCGAAGATCCAGGGTCTGCGCGATACGGGCGCATGCATTTCCCCTTTCAACTCGTGGGCAATCTTGCAGGGCGTGGAAACGCTGCACCTGCGCATGGAGCGGCATTCCCAGAACACACAGCGGATCGCCGAGTATCTGGAGGGCCATCCGCAGGTGACGTGGGTGGCGTATCCGGGTCTGAACTCGCACAAGGATCGGGCTCAGGCCAAGAAGTACCACTACCGGGACCAGTACGGCGCGATTCTGGGCTTTGGGATCAAGGGCGGATACGACGCCGCGATCGCGTTCATCGATCGCCTCAAGATCTTCTCGCTGCTGGCAAACGTGGGCGACGCCAAGTCTCTGGTGATCCACCCGGCGTCCACAACCCACAGTCAACTCAAACCGGAGGAACAGCTGGATACGGGCGTCACCGCCGATTACATTCGGCTGTCGGTGGGTCTGGAGAATATCGACGACCTGATTGCAGACTTGGAGCAAGCCTTTTAGTAGGTTTCCAATAACAGGTTCCCGGTAAAAATACGGGAACCTGTCACCGTCAATCGCGGTATCCTCCCCAAATGTTCGCTGCGATCGCGCTGCTCGCCGTCACGACGCAAGACCTTCCCCCGGCTCCTCCTGCTCCCAAGGCTGAATTCAGAGCAGTTTGGGTTGCGACGGTCGATAACATCGACTGGCCCAGCAAAAGGGGCATCTCCACGGACCAAGCCAAAGCGGAACTCGTGCGCATCTTTGACAAGTGTCAAGAGTTGAACCTGAACGCGGTGATCTTCCAGGTCCGGCCGTCCACCGACGCATTGTATGACTCGAAGCTGGAACCTTGGTCTGAGTATCTGACCGGACTTCAGGGCAAGGCTCCCGATCCGTACTGGGACCCGCTCACCTTCGCCGTCGATGAAGCCCACAAACGTGGCATGGAGCTCCACTGCTGGTTCAATCCGTACCGCTCAGTGCACCCTGCCCAGAAGGGGCCGGTCGCCTCAAACCACATCTCGAAAACCAATCCGTCGGTGGTCAAGTCCTATGGCCGGTACATGTGGATGGATCCGGGCGAACCTTCCGTGCAGCGCCGATCGCTCGAGGTTATGATCGATGTCGTCAAACGCTATGACATCGACGGGGTCCATATCGACGATTACTTCTATCCCTACAAGGAACGCGGAACGGATGGCAAGCTGCTCGACTTTCCCGATGATGCGAGCTACGGCCGGTACCAGCGTGCCGGTGGGCGCCTGGGTCGAGATGACTGGCGTCGCAAGAATGTCGACGATTTTATCGAGCGCCTGTATGGTGAAATCAAGAAGACGAAGAAGTGGGTGAAATTTGGCATTAGCCCATTTGGAATCTATCGCCCCGGCGTTCCGGAGGGAATCAAGGCGGGCGTGGACCAATACGCCGACCTTTACGCGGACGCCTTGAAGTGGTACCAAAAGGGTTGGTGCGACTATTACACGCCCCAGCTCTACTGGCCGATCAAGCAGACGCCCCAGGCGTACCCGGTGCTGCTCAAGTGGTGGGCAGAGAACAACCCTGCTGGACGTCACTTCTGGCCGGGCAATTTCACTGGCCGGACGAATCCCAACGACGGAAACTGGCCCGCTCGCGAGGTGGTGGATCAGATCAACCTGACGCGAGCACAAAAGGGCTCCACCGGCAATGTCCACTTCAGCATGAAAGCCTTTATGGGCGACTTCAATGGCATCGCAACGGCACTGAAGTCAGGTCCGTATTCGAGCCAGGCGACGATTCCGGCATCGCCCTGGCTGGGCGAGCGCAAGCCTGGCCGGCCTGAGATCCACTTGAGCGAAGTTGGCAATGTTTCGCAAGGGGTAGCTTCACCCGTTAAGATCAAACGCTTCTGGAAAGTGAATTGGCAGCAGCCAGACTCAGAAGACGTCCGGTTCTATGCCGTCGCGTTTGGAAAGCGATTTGGGTCCAAGGTGGTTTGGGGCAAATGGAAAGTCCAGGAGAGCGCCGGTTCCGTATTCACCCAGGGGGTATCTGAGCCTTACAGTGTCGTGGCCGTGCGCGCCGTCAGCCGGACAGGCATGGTTGGCGACGCCACAGTTTTCGAGCGCTAGACGCGGCTCACCGGTATCGATCCAGGATCCGAATGCGGATGCTTGACGATGCATGCTCATCGATGAACCGCTCCGGGTAACGTCAGACCAGCATGGCCAAGAAGCACGTCAATGTTGGTTTGATCGGTTACCAGTTTATGGGCAAGGCCCATAGCAACGCCTATCGTCAATTGGGTCACTTTTTCCCCGAACTGCCGGTGGAAGTCCGTATGCATACGCTCTGCGGGCGAAACGAAGAAGCCGTAAAAAGGGCCAAGACCCAGTTTGGCTGGGACCACTACGAGACCGATTGGCGAAAGGTCGTGGAGAATCCCGAAATCGACGTGATCGACGTCGCCACCCCGGGCAACACCCACGCCGAGATCGCGATCGCGGCAGCCAAGGCGGGCAAGGCCGTTTTCTGTGAGAAGCCGATCGGCAACACCCTGCAAGAAGCGCACGACATGTTGAAGGCCGTGCAGGAAAACACGGTGCCGCACGCGGTATTTCACAACTACCGAAAGGCACCCGCTGTCGGCTTGGCCAAGCAGATGATCGAAGCTGGGGAACTGGGGACGATTTATCACTGGCGGGCAACCTATCTGCAGGATTGGATCGCCGATCCCAACTTCCCGCTGGTGTGGCGGCTCCAAAAGGAGGTCGCAGGAAGCGGCGCTCACGGCGACATCAACGCGCACATCATCGACATGGCCCGTCACCTGATTGGCGAATTCGATGAGGTTTGCGGAATGCTGCACACCTTCATCAAAGAGCGTCCGCTGGCAGGTGAGATCGATGCTTCATTGGGAGCGGAGGCGAAGTCGGAGAAGGGTCAGGTGACGGTAGATGACGCGGCGATGTTCCTCGCCAAGTTCAAAAACGGCGCACTGGGTACTTTCGAAGCATCGCGGTTTGCCGTCGGGCGCAAGAACTACCATCGCTGGGAAATCAACGGCTCCAAGGGTTCTGTGGTCTTCAACCTCGAGAGGATGAACGAACTGGAGTATTACAACGAGGGCGCGGCTGATGGTCGCAAGGGCTTCACGGTGATCCAGGCGACTGAAGGCGGCCATCCCTGGGCCGGCCACTATTGGCCTACGGCGCACATCATCGGGTACGAGCACACCTTCATCAACCTGCTGGCCGATGCGTTTGGTTGCATGGCCGAGAATCGGCCGATCAGTCCGAATTTCGTGGACGGTTATGAAAACCAGCGAGTCTTGGATGCCGTCGAGCGCAGCCACGCGACCCGGGGTTGGATCAGTCTTTAGTTCTTGTAGTCAAACACTTGGCTACAACCATTGAAGTTGCCACTTGGCCCATGGCCGCAAAGGATGATTGGAGGGCGCTTTAGAAAGAAAGTGGTTCAAATACTTTCGCGCCTTCTTCTTGTCCGTAGACATCGCGGCTTTGCCCGCATAGTAGTAAGCGACCGTATACTGTGGGTTCGATCGGACCACCTCCTCAGATACCAAAAGGGCCATTTTGCTGTCTCGCTTCTCCAATGGATGAACGGGCAACTCGTTGCCCTTCGAATCTTGCCTTGAAATCGTTCCGCCCGTGAACATGGTGGCGTATAAGAGCTTGAGTTGGTAAAAGGATGGGTCCTTGCCCAATGCATCTTTCGCAGCGTACTTGGACCGAAGGCGCTCGTTTATTCCTATCAGTGATTGGACCATCATCGCATTGTAAAGCCGACTGCCAGCGCTTTGCGGAAGGTGTCTTTGCACTGCCTCCAACCAGAAAGGATCAGTGCCTCTTGCCTCTCTTCGTAACGCCGGGGTCGCGTACTCGGAACGTTCTACAATATGAAAGCGCCAAGCGTAAGCGTACAGCAGTCCCAGTTTGAGTTCTTGGGGGGCCCTCGTTGTCGGAATCCCCACATTCCTTATAATCTTGGGATACCGGCCGATTTGCCGGTCTAGGAAGCTGACCGCCTCGCTGATTTTTCCTTTCTTGGCTTTGCTGGCGATGTATCCTTGGATCATCAAAAGGTCGATGG
>CAMLEL010000214.1 GCA_946478935.1 uncultured Armatimonadota bacterium | reverse complement strand
TTTGACTCCAAGTCAACTTCTTCTTCGTTGCACTCGCGAATGGTCTGGGAAATGTATTGCGAAGATGCCGATGACCAATTGGCCGGTCCGCCCGGCACACCCAAGCCCCTTGCCATCTTGGCGGAGTCCCTTTCCATCTTGCGCATCTCGCTCGACAGGGGCCAGGCATTGCCGCCGAGTTTTTCTTTGTAAGTCTTGTCATCCACCTTGTCACACGAGGAATCGCACTTAGAATGCTCGGGGTGGACCCTTCCACGGCACTGGTTTCGGTGCCACGTGTACCAAAGCATGAATGTCTGGTCGGTGGGTTCCAAGCTGGTCGAGACAATGTACTCATAGTGGACGAACTCCGTTCCGACCACTTGGCCATTTTCTCGGCGCTGGATTTCGGTGGGTCGGGAGTCGATCTTTCCCCGGCTCGTCCAGTCTTGAGGTGATGCCACCTGGATGATGAAGATGCAAGAAGCCAAAGCAAGCAATCGCATAACGATCTTATTATAAGAAACTGACAAGGGAAGGGGAAGACTGACTTTTGCAGGCGCGAACTTTCAACAAAAAGTGAAAGCTACTGGTAGAATAAGCTCAATGGCGACGCTGGCTCCTGAGCGCATTTCGATCGACACGATCGCCGACAAGGTTTTCGCCGGTGAGCGAATCACGGCAGAGGACGCCCGGTTTCTCTATCAGCATCCCAATCTGTTGGACCTGGCGACGCTCGCCGACTTTCGGCGGAATCAGAAATCGGACCCGGCAACGGTCACATACATCATCGGCCGCATCCTGAATTACACAAACGTTTGCTGGGTTCGGTGCAAGTTTTGCGCCTTTTATCGGGTACCCAACCACGCCGAGGGCTATCTGCACAGCGATGAAGAGATCTTGGACAAAGTCCAGGATACAGTCGATAAGGGTGGGATTGAGATCCTGTTCCAGGGCGGGCTAAATCCGAAACTGAAGATCGAGTATTACGAAGGCATCTTCAGCAAGATCAAAGCGCGATTTCCTGAAGTGATCCTGCATGCGCTTTCACCCGCTGAGATCATCTACATCGCCCATATTTCCAAGCTGAGTTTGCGTGAGTGTCTGGAGCGATTGAAAGCGGCGGGCCTGCACTCGATTCCGGGTGCCGGAGGAGAGATTTTGGTCGACCGGGTGCGCGCGATTATCGCGCCCTACAAGGACACAACGGACGAGTGGCTGGAGTGCATGCGGACGGCGTCGTCGCTGGGCGTCCGAAGCACGGCCTCGATGATGTTTGGGCATGTTGAGACTCTGGATGACCGGATCGAGCACCTTGGACGAATTCGGGACCTGCAAGATGAGTGTCAGCCTTTCCGAGCGTTTATCTCGTGGACCTTCCAGCCGGAAGAGACCAACCTTCCCATTCCGAACAAGGCTTCGGGCGCGGATTATCTGCGGACGGTTGCGGTCTCCAGAATCTTCCTAGACAACTTCGATAATTTTCAGGTTTCGATTCTGACCCAGGGGCCGAAGATTGCCCAGGCAGCTCTGAAGTACGGAGCGAACGATTTTGGATCGGTGATGATTGAAGAGAATGTCGTCTCTGCAGCCGGTAACAAGTTTATTTTGTCGGCGGAGGAGTTTGAGCGGCTGATCCAGGGGGCGGGATATACGCCGAAGCGCCGGAATACGCGATACGAGATCTTGTAGGCGCGAATGTGCGACAGAAGTGTCCGAACTACGTTTTTATAGCTAAGTTGGCTATTCTTATAAAGAGGCTGTATCATATTACTTCCATGTTGCGAATTATGGGTGGATTCCTCTTTGGAACATTGATAGGCGGTGGGATTGCCACCAGTGGTGCAGGGCCTGACTGCTGTGATAGGCCACAATGCTGCTCGGTGGAACCTTGTTGCACGGGTGAAGGTTGGAGTGTTGACTCCGGAAATACAGCAACGGTTTGGTGTGGTCCTCCGGGAGGTCCTCTTACGCCATACACCGTCCAACGGCACTCCAATGATGAGTCCACATGTTGGCGCATTGTTGGTTTTTCGGCAGGACACCCATGCACCGCTTGCAAGTAGCCGCAACGGTATTGATAATCGGTGTCATCGGAGTTGCTTTCGGCTTTTTGGGCACCAAGTTGCTTGACGAGAATGAAGGGGACACTCAAGCGGAGCGAATTGGGGCAGAGAATAAGATTATCAAGGCGAGCGATTTTCTTTCTGAAGAGATGGAGATTCGCTCCGACTTTGGAGCAATTTATTCGGCGCTGATTCAATTTACAAAAGCCAACGAGCGTTTTCCAAAAGGCTCTATATTGGACCCAGAATCTGAGCTGCGCCAACAAAGTCATTTGACTCCAGAGCAAGTGCGACCCCCCGATTTTCTCCAGGATCGTACGCTAAAATACCTTCCCACTTACCATATTGAGCGGGCCGATGAAACGCCGAAGCCAGCGCGGCCGCTGGATGGTGAGCGGAACGTATGGCTCCAATATCCAGGTACCGATTACAAGAACCCAGAACAATTGGTGTACATTCTGTGGAGCGATGGGGAAATCGCGAAGCGAACAGTTTGTGAACTAATCGTTTACCCGAGGCCCATAAAGATTTCCGAGGTCATTACCGAAACGCATGTCAGTATGCTCTATGTATGGCCCGAAGAGGCTGGTCAGGGGATCGGGGAACGAGTGCGTTTTGCAGACACGTCCAAATGGCTAACAAAGTTTATGAAGTTGAGCTTGGCCGAGAAGAAGAAGGTTTTGGATCAACGTAAGTTGAATTAAGAGTGGGTGTACGACAGTCTGGTCGCACACCCACACAGTCGCACTTTCGTTATTTGAGTCCCATTCGCTGAAGGATGCGATCGGACGTGCCCAAGCCCGCGACGGAGCCTTGCCAGCGGCCGCGGCTCGGGGCGGTGGAGGATGGCGTCCAGAAGATAAACGGCTGGGTGCCTCCAGTTCGGATTTGAGCTTCCGTTCCGCCAGCGGCAGGCACTTTATAGACTCCCGAAGCTCCGGCGGTTAGGGAAATGCGGGTGAACGCGATCTCGGACGAGTCGGGGCTCCAGGAGCTTCCGAAACAGCGATCGGCCACCGCGGTATTGATGTTGGTCACCTGGGTGGGAGTGCCGCCAGCCGACGTCATCTTCCAAATCTCATATTGACCGGAGCGACTCGACGTGAAACTGATCTCCGTGCCGTTCTTGTTGTATTGGGGCAAGAAATTGTCGCCGGTTGCGGTTAGGATCGAAGCGTCGGTACCGTTCAGATTGCTGATTTTGATCTTCGGCGAGGAGGTGCCCACCGGCCAGTTCGTGTACACGACCTTCGTGCCAGTTGGGGCGACGAACGCATCGTCGGCATCGTCGATCGCGGTAGGAGTCTGATCGGCAGTATTGGCATCGATCACGTAGAGCTTGAAAATCAGCTCGGCGGGATCATTGGGATTCGGCCGGGACGCCGTGAAGACGATCTTCGAGCCATCGGGAGTGAACATGATGGAGCCGAAGCCCTTGAAGGTTGTTGCGGTCAGGCGGGCAGCGCCGGTTGAACTGAGTGTGGAGTTCGTATAGACAGAGTAGTTGGCGTCAGGTCCGGGGGCATTGGTGAAGCCAAATGCCACCACGTTGGAGGCTACCGGGCTCTGAGCGAAGCCTCGGAAACTGTCCGTCATATCTGCAAACAGCTGCTCGTCGGAACCATCGGGAGCGATGTGCTTGACGTCAGAAGCGGCATCCATAAAGAAGATGCGGTTGGATGGCAGGGTCGAGCCAGTTGTGCCGGTGGTCTCGCTGGTTGTAGTCGCGTTCGTCGTGGCGTTGGTGGTTGCGTTGGTTGTGGCATTCGTCGTTGCATTCGTGGTTGCATTCGTCGTGGCGTTAGTGGAGCCACCGCCGCCACCGCCTCCTCCTCCACAGCCAATCATCACCGCGAAAGTCGCGGCCAATGCCAGCAAAACGATGGTTGGGCGCTTATCGCCTGTTGATTGGGGAGGTGTGTTTCGCATACCGTATTGAAATCGGACGCCTATCGCCGATTAGAAGTTCTGATCTGAGCTTACCGCGTCATGATCATCGGCAATTATGCGATAGAGATCGGGCTGACGGGTCGCGAAAACTTCCATTTCGTACTCGCCAGGGATGTTGACAATACGTTTGTTGCGGGCCTCTTCGAAGTCGAGCTCCGCGACGAGCGTTTCCTCGCCATTGCCTGCTTCTTGAAGTACTTTGCCGCTGGGGGCGATGATGCGGCTTTTCCCGATGAACGTCGTTCCATTTTCCGTTCCTACGCGGTTGCAGGTAGCGACAAACACCTTGTTCTCGGCGGCCCGTGCGATGGAAACGTGGGTGGCGGAAACCTCGGCCCCGATCGGCCAGTTAGTGGGGAGGACGATGATGTCCGCACCTTTGAGGGACAGTGTCCGAGCGGCTTCAGGCGGTCGAAGATCGAAACAGATGAGCACGCCCACCTTGCCCCAGCGCGTCTCGAAGATTTCCAACTCACTGCCGGGTTTGGCAAAGCGGTCGTAGCCAAGATATGGGAGGTGGGTCTTAACGTAGGTCCGGGCTGCCTGGCCGGGCTCCAGAAGGACCGCCGCATTGTAGAAATGGCCGCGTGTTTGACCGGCAAATCCAACGACGCAACCCATGTTCAAGCGGTCGGAGGCTTCTCTAATCTTGTCAAGCGCGGTTGGAAGTTCGCTGCTCGAGGCGAGGTCCCATTCGATGGCAATTCGCGCCGCGTCCTCTGCTGAATCGACGCAGTATCCAGTGAGATAGGCCTCGGGAAAGACGACGAATTCGACGCCATCGGCAGAAAGCGATTCAAGCTTCTCGACGGCTTTGGCGGCGTTCTGAGGAACGTCGCCAAATGCGACATCGGTTTGGACACACGCGATTCTCACGATTTCAGTATCCCCAAAAAGTTAAAAGCCCGCCTTGGGGAGGGCGGGCCGGGTTAGAGGATTTGCGTCTCGTCCATCGGCGGTTTATTCCGATGACACTCATTTGAACGTTTATCCCCTAACGTAGGTTTCCGGGGCCTAGGACTTGCGTCGGCGCTTGAGCGCGATCAGGGCTCCAAGTCCCATCAGGGCCATCGTTGCCGGCTCTGGAACGGGCTCAGTGGAGGCGACTTCGAAGTTGAAGGTCTGGA
>CAMLEL010000213.1 GCA_946478935.1 uncultured Armatimonadota bacterium | reverse complement strand
GGTCGTAGGCGGTCGCGTCCATGACCAATACCCGGCCGCGCCCAAACGAGCTTCGGCTTGTGGGATATCCCGACTTGCCCATCACAAACAATGCGGGCAGGGGCTCAATTCTCTCTTCCTTGATCAGTTTCTTGGAGACCGGTTTGCCATTCTTGAAAGCAATTTCGTAGGTCTTCCTAAGTTCTCCGGGCTTGCCTGATTGCGCTTTTTGTATTCGCCCGCGACCGACTAATCGGCTGAACTGATATTCCACGGTCGGAGGGATCGATTTCGTCTCCACTCGGGTTTCGACCGTTATTTTTTCATCTTCGCTTGCGATGGAGATGGCTCCGAAAGAACACACCACCATGCACACGAATGCACTCACGATAGGTGAGCAGTTGCGCATTTGGATCCTCCTCTTGCCTGGCTGCAGACCCAGAGGTTGTACCCCATAATGCCGACACTAGCCCTCGAACTCGCGGATTTGCTAGGTATTTGTACACTATCCTGCAACTCGGTTCGTGAACCTAAATAGCCTTAGCAGTAAAGATTGACGATTAGGCAATAAGACCCGTTTTTGGAACAGTCCACGCTTGCGCGAATATCCACGATTCGTGCAGGACCTGACGATAATCGGCGGGTCGACGCTTCACTCCGCATTTACTTTATAGTGTATGTGGCTTTAACCGATTCGTTTGCTGGTCAGGTTGCCGTAGTAGAGAAACAGTTGAGCCCACCCGGACAAGTCTCCGAAACGTCCTCTGAATCTTTGGGTTGCTTCTTGATACCGAACCTTGGTCACCGATTTCCCGGACCACTCCGGATAGTATAAACGCGTAAAAGCTTGCCACACGTGTGTATCCAAAGGAACAGCTTCTTGAAACCCATAGCCATACAATGCAACGCAATCGGCAAGCTTTGGGCCAACTCCCGGAATAGTCATGAGCGACGAGTGAACCGAGTAGTAATCATCATTCCTTAGTGACAGTAGCCACCCTTCCCCGCCCTGCATTTGGACAAACTTGGCCGACTTTGGAATCGTCGCCGCCCGATAGCCAAAGCCGAGATTTCGAAGCTGACTTTCCTCAATCTCTTGTAGCTTTTCTAATGTCGGAAACGCGTGAAGGTCCTTCCTCAATGGCTTGCCAAATTCACCAAGTTTCCAACACATGGGAACGATACGGTGCAAACTGTTATTAGCGGAACAAAGGAAACAAAATAAGCATTCGATGATGGACGAGCACCGCATCAGCCGAATACCTTTGAGTTGCTTTATTGCTGGTCCTAACTCTTCCCCTCTTTGGAGCAAGGCTGTCTCAATTCCCTTCAAGTCTTGATCCAATCCAAATAATGCGGAACTATCAGCCGCTGTGCCGTTTGTTTGGACCATCAATCCATTCTCTGATCGTCGCAGCCTGTACCAATGGCGACCGTCGGCTCCCTCCCAACATCCATCGGTTCCTTTACGCCATCGGAAAACTTGTCCACTCTTCAGGCAAAGATCTAAGTCGAGTTGACCGTCCGGAACACTAACTTCAAACTCGATTACAGAGCTCCCTCGGGGACCAGGTTCAAGAAGTCCTCCTCTGTCAGAACGGGTATGCCGAGTTGCTCGGCCTTCGCCAGCTTGGACCCAGCGCCAGGACCCGCCACCACATAGCTAGTGGCTTTGCTCACGGATCCGGCCGCCTTGCCGCCCATTTTCATAACCAGTTCCTCCGCCGACTCGCGGGAAAACCGCTCCAGTTTTCCTGTAAACACAAAGGTCTGCCCACTGAACTGGTCACTGACCGGTCCTTCAGGTTCGACCGGTGCCACTCCGCAATCCAATAGATCATCGATCAAGCCCTGATTCGCCGGGTCTTGCAGCCATTCCTCAACTTCCTCTGCCGTTCGGCGGCCCACATCAGGGATGGCAATCAGATCCTCTACCGTCGCTATTCGAAATGCCGCCAGGGACCGAAATTCTTTCGCGAGGTCTTTTGCGCCCCGATCGCCGACAAATCGAATGCCAAGGCCAAAAAGGAAACGATCCAACTGACGCTCCTTGCTCGCCTCGATCGCCGCCAACAGATTGTCAACGCTTTGAGCTCCAAGTTTTTCAAGGCCGATCAGCTGATCGCGATGATGCTTCAATCGATAGATAGATGGCAAGTCGAATAGCAAGCCCAACTCAAGGAACCGATCAATCAGCTTTTCACCCAGTCCCTCGATGTCCATTGCCCCACGACTCACAAAGTGCCGAATCTTCGCAGAAATCTGGGCTGGGCACTGCTTGTTGGGACAGCGCAAAATGACTTCCCCAGGTCTTTCCACAAGCGGCGTCGAACACTCTGGACACTTGGTCGGCGTCTCTGGAATCGGTAGGTCGGCAGTTCGCTTTTCGATCACCGGCCCAACGACCTCTGGTATGACGTCGCCTGCCCGTTGAACAATCACGACATCTCCCGGCCGCACGTCCTTCCGCTTCAGTTCCTGATAGTTGTGAAGAGTGGCCCGGGTGACCGTCACCCCGCCTACAAACACGGGCTCCAAGTCAGCGACTGGCGTCACCGCTCCCGTTCGCCCTACCTGCGCAAATACCGAATTCAGCTTTGTGAATGCCTGCTCCGCTGCAAACTTGTAAGCCGTCGCCCAACGCGGGCCGCGGGACGTGAACCCAAGTTGATTCTGCAGGTCCAAAGAATTCACTTTCACGACCACTCCATCGATTGCGAAGGGCAAAGAAGCCCTGTTGGCTTGAACACTGTCGATGAATTCGATCAAGGCGTCGATTCCTTTCACAACCCGGGGTTCTGGGCGCACGGCAAAGCCCAAGTCTTTCAGGCGCTTGAGAATCTCCGATTGAGTGTCAGCCAGCCGCCGCCTGCCGTCCAGTTCGATGGCTCCCAGACCATAGGAAAAGAAGCTGAGCTTCCGCTGTGCGGTCAAGCGTGAATCAAGCTGCCGTAGACCGCCCGCCGCCGCGTTTCGTGCGTTGGCAAAAAGCTGGTCCCCTCTCTCACCACGAATGCGGTTCAGCTCCTCAAAAACAGATTTGAACATGATGACTTCACCCCTCACTTCGATCCGGCCTGGCAGCGTTTCTCGAAGGCGAAAGGGAATACCTCGAATGGTCTTGGCATTGGGAGTCACATTCTCACCCGTCGTACCGTCTCCCCTAGTGGTCGCGATGGTCAAGGCACCATCGACATAAGTCAGTGAAATGGAGGCGCCATCGAATTTCAGTTCCGCCAGGTACTCGATGTCGTCGCTTGACTCCAAGCCGCGCTTGACCCTTTGGTCGAAATCGCGCAATTCGTCATGACCGAATGCGTTGTCCAGCGACAGCATGGGTACCAAGTGGCGGTGAGACTCAAAGCCCGCAACGGGTGGAGCGCCTATTCTCAGCGTGGGAGAGTCTGGCGACTGGAGTTCTGGATGGGCTGCCTCAATGTCCTGCAGTTCGCGGAATAAAGAATCCCACTCGCTATCGCTGATTTCAGGACTGTCCAGCACATAGTATCGATAAGCGTGGTGTTCAAGGATTTCGCGGAGCTCGGCGGCGCGAACGGCAGGGTCCATCCTGCCAAGGATACCGCCGCAAAATTCAAGTTGAATGGACGCGTCAGTCTTCGATTCCCGATTCTAAGATGCCGTCTGCGACGAAGATTGGCGCTTCGAACCGCGCTGCCAATGCGATGGCATCCGAGGGGCGCGCGTCGATCTCGATCTCCTCGTTTCCAGTGCGGATATAGAGCTTGGCGTAATAGATCGTGTTCCAAAGATCGTCGATCACCACTCTGTCGAGCGTAGAGCCCAACCGATCCAAGATCACTCGCACCAAGTCGTGGGTCATGGGCCGGTCCGGCCGAGTTCCTTCCAATGGAAGGCTGATCGCCTGAGCTTCATACGGTCCAATCACGATTGGTAGCTTCCGCTCGCCGTCAGACAGCAGGACAAAGCGAGAAATCGATCCGTTGCTTTCCGCCGCAAAGACTCCCTCTATCTGAACTTCGAGGAGTTCGCCCAACGACCCAGGCTCCCTTCCCGAACCATTCGATTCGTAGGGGAAAAACGAAGGCGGATCCTCGAAGTTGTCGGAACCGTTTGCGTCCTCAGCCATGGCAATAAGTTACCTTGGCAAAGGCTCGACAACGTCGAGGCGCTTCGGCAGCGCAATCGGGAAAAACTTCCGCTCAAGCGCCAGGCGCCGGTGCTCCTCAATCTGATCCGGGTCGGAAGTGTAGGCCACCGCCATTACGACTTTCAGCTTCTTGGAAGCCCACTCCAATCGCTTGACCGAGTCTGCGACAAATTCCGAATCTGACGGCTCACCGATCTTCTCCCGCCCAAAAAACAGACCGTCCGCCACATATCCGTCCATGTAGTTTCGAATCGCCGGGTAGTCCATCATCTTTCCTGGATTCCTAACGAAAACCAGAAATCCGGATCGCGACTGTCGCCCTTGGGACATCAAGTCCGATGCGAGTCTTGCGTCCATCCCGAGATTTCGGCTTTTCGCGCCCGGAACAGTCGATAGCACAATGCCGTCGAAACCTGCTTTGGCAACCGTAGCGACCAATCCGGTCGGCCCCAACAACCTTGAGCGGAGGGTTGGGCTCCCCGAATCCAGGGGATAGAATCCGGCTGCATTTCGCGGGCGGAGCCAAGTGGGTGCATCTGAGTCCAGCTTGCCATCCTTGTTCCGATCCCAGTCAGTCCTCCATAACAGTGCGTTGTTGGGATGCGCCGCCATCGCCGGAAAATCCACCAGCACGATTCGGCGTCCCTTCGGGCCATTCCGAAGCGACTGGGCAATCGCTTCGGGCTTTGGCCCCCAGGTGTCGAACCGGACGACGATGAGATCTGCGCTCGAATTCTTCAGGGAAGCCAAGTCCCGCGAAGTGCCAATGTCGCAGGAGCGTACAGCCACCGTCTTACCGTCGCTGAGAACGATGGTCGGGACCGTTGGAGTCTGAGCAAGCGCTGCGAAGAGTATTGAAACCACGAATTATCTTAGACCGTCGCGCGCACCTTTTGGATGACGCTGTCGAGGAACACCGCGTTTGACGGAGTTCGTTTCAGGAGTTTGATCAAGCCTTCGGTCGCATCGATGCTCTCCTTTTCTTTCGCCATCAAGCGTCGAAGTTGCACGATTCCTTCCATCTCTTCT
>CAMLEL010000212.1 GCA_946478935.1 uncultured Armatimonadota bacterium | reverse complement strand
ACTACTTTCGTAGTGTTACGAAAGACGGTCGAGGATGAGTGGCGGACGATCTTGGCCGCGTTGTATCTGAGCGGCTCACCCCACGGGTGCCGATTGGATGTTCGGCGGTGGCCGTCTGTGTTAGGTGCCCTTAGGAGCCAGTGCCTGGGCGCACGGGAGGCGACGGATGGCTTCCGCAACAAGGGGCTGTTCGCAGAGGCTGCCGCTCTACAGTGTCCCTCTGCGCTGGAATGGGCAGCGGCTCAAGTCCGAGAAGGCAAGACCCTAACGTGCCTGGACGACGGCTACCCCTTGCGCTGGCATTCTGCCCTCAAGGAGCAGGCGCCTCCCGTCGCCTGGCAATATGCGCCGACAAGGCCCGGCCATCTGTGGCTTGGAGTGGTCGGCAGCCGGGACATCCCGGCAGAGGTCCATCGGTTTTGCGCCGAGGCCGCGCGAGCGGCGGTTGTGATGGGTTACGGAATCGTCTCGGGTGGAGCGGCGGGGTGTGATCGGGCCGCGCAGACAGCCTCGATTGAAGCCGGGGGCCAGTCACTTTCGCTTTTGCCTTTCGGTCTGAGATGGCACGATCCGGCTCGCGATCCGGGAATCGCCGTCACGCTCTGCGAGGAAGGAGAACCTTTCAGTCGTGGCCGAGCGATGGAGCGCAATGAATTGATTTACGCGGCCGCAGGCACCGTTATCGTCGGCGCAGTCCGATTTCGCGAAGGCGGCACCTGGCATGGTTCGACGGCCGCACTCCGTCGCCGTCGCACCTCTCTATTGGTTCGTCGGCCGGATGCGGATGAAGACCCTTCGTTTATTCGGGGCGCTCGTGCTCTGGTGAGCTTGGGAGCGAAGTACCTGCCAGAGCCCCATGATTTGGATCGCGCCATGGCCGAGGGCGAGACCCTCAATTTATTCACCGGTTTGCGAGCCGGATAGGGCCCCGGTTAGGTGTAAACTAGCCTCTCGAAACCCCCATGCTAAAGCATTCCGATTTGACTCGTCGCCGCGTCGGCCAATTCCTTAAAAATGAACTCGAACCCCGAATCTACGGCGAGCGGGCTCCCTTGCAGATCGAATTCAGCGAGAATCCTGCCGCAAGTCAGAAAGAGGCCCAAAAGGGGCAGTGGCGGGTGGTCGAACCGGGCTTCCAGTATGGCCCTGCCTACACGACGTTTTGGTTCCGCCTGAGCGGCGAAGTTCCATCGTCCATGCAGAACGAAGAGATCGCAGTCGTGGCCGAGGTCGGCGGCGAACGAACCGTTTGGAAAGACGATTCTCCGTGGTGCGGCATCGACTGGGCCCATACCGACATGGGATGGCTCGATGGCTCGATGTTTCCCAGCAGCCGCTCCGACAAGGAACGCAGGCTCGAAGTCTACGTGCAGGTTTACACGTCCAACCCGCAGGTTCGGGTGCACGGTCGGGAACCTGAGCGCGAGGCGCTGGTTGAAAAGGTGGAGCGCGCCGAGATAGTAGTCGTCGATCGAGAAATCAAGGACTTGAAGTACGACGTGGAGTTTGCGTTGGATCTGTGCGACTCCGTCGACAAGGAGGAGCCAAGCTATGCCGTGATTTTGCGGGCCCTCAATGATGTTGCGAACACGTTCAATCCCGCAAACCGAGAGTCGATAGCCCGCTGTCGCAAGCTGATCAAGGATGCGCTCGCCACTTTGAGCGGGGGGATCAAGCACACTTTGTATCCGGTGGGCCACGCCCACCTGGACACGGCTTGGTTATGGCCGATTGACATCACCAAGAAGAAGATGGCCCATACGACGGCCACTCAGCTGGGCTTGTTGGAGCGGTATCCCGAATACGTCTTCGTGCATTCCCAAGCCAGCCAGTACGAATGGCTGGAGAAGGAGTATCCCAAGCTTTTCGAGCGCGTCAAAGCCGCGATCGATCGCGGACAGTGGGAGCCGGTCGGTTCCATGTGGGTGGAAGCAGACTGCAACCTTACGGGCGCCGAATCGTTGGTCCGCCAATTCCTCTACGGACGGCGCTACTTCCGAGACAAACTGGGATACGAAACCCACGACATGTGGCTCCCTGACGTGTTTGGCTACTCAGCCGCCCTTCCCCAGATTCTCGACAAGTTCAACATCCGGTACTTCCTGACCCAAAAAATCAGTTGGAACCAGTTCAACAAGTTTCCTCACCACACGTTCTGGTGGCAGGGAATCGATGGCACCCGTGTGTGGAGCCACTTCCCACCGGCAGACACCTATAACGCGAGTGGAGAGCCGAAAGAGGTTTTGCGCTCAGTCAAGAACTATAAGGATCATGCCCGGGCGGACCAGTCCCTGTACATCTTTGGACATGGCGACGGTGGCGGCGGACCTACCGAGCGGCACTTGGAATATATCAAACGGGGACGAACAGCGCCGAATTTCCCGGAGATGCTGGGTGGGAAGCGAGCGATCGACTTTTTCCGAGAGGCGAAAGCGAAGTCGAAGGATCTCGCGGTCTGGGTGGGTGAGCTTTATCTGGAACTGCACCGCGGAACCTACACCAGCCAGGCGGCAAACAAGAAAGGCAACCGAGTCAGCGAGTTCCTTCTGCGGGATGCCGAATTACTGGCCTGTTTCAGCCCTGGCTTCCCCAAGGACTACCCCGCAGACCGACTTGAAGAAGCATGGAAGCTGGTTCTCCTGAACCAATTCCATGACATTATTCCGGGATCGTCGGTCAAAGAGGTCTATCGAGATTCTGATGCGGACTACGCCGCGATCGCCGAAATTGGCGAAAAGATCGTGGAGTCGAGCCTCAAGAAAATCGCCCAGCGTTTGGATACGGACGATATGGATCGACCGATCGCCTTGTTCCATAACTCACTGCTTGCAAGCCAGGGCGAGATTCCCTGGACGGAGTCGGGTGAGGCCCCATCTGCCCTCGAAACGGCAGAAGAACTGCTGCCGGTCCAACTTGTTGAAGCATTCGGTGAACGAAAGCTGATCTTCCAGACCCCCCATACCGCACTGGGAACGGTGGACGTGGCGGACCTCTGCGACGCTCCCACCAAAGCCAAGACTCGACTCAAGGCGGGCGCACGGAAGATAGAGAATCACGAGTGGGCGGTTCGATTCGACGCCAACGGCAACATCTCGAGCATTGAAAGCCTGGAGGATGGCAGCGAATTCATCGAGCCCGGGAAGCTGGGAAATATGTTCCAACTGCTCGAAGACAAGCCCTTGTTCTGGAGCGCATGGGATGTGGATGTCTTCTCGTATGAGACCGCGCAAGACTTGGTGAAGAGCGAGTCATTTGAGATCGTGGAGCGCGGGCCTGTGCGAGTGGCCGCCGAGATTGTGAAGAAATTCGGCAAGTCCACGATCCGGCAACGCATCAGTCTTGGGCCAACTCCGGGCATCCGATTCGATACGGAAGTGGATTGGCATGAGGATGACAAGATGCTGAAGGTCGCCTTCCCGGTCAATGTCAATGCAGCTCGCGCGACCTACGAGATCCAGTTTGGCAACGTGGAGCGTCCGACTCACTACAACACGTCCTGGGATATGGCTCGCTTTGAAGTTTGCGCCCAGAAGTGGGTGGATGTCAGCGAAGGAGACCAGGGGATCGCCCTCCTCAACGATTCGAAATACGGACATGACGTTAACGGGAACGTCATGCGCATGTCTCTGCTTCGGAGTCCGAAGGCGCCCGATCCTGACTGTGATATGGGCGTTCACCGGTTCACCTACGTGCTGATGCCCCACTACGGCCCCTATCACTATGCTGGCGTGGTGCAGGCTGCATACGCGCTGAACGCACCGGTGCGCCATGCGTTCCTGACTCCCAAACGGGGCGAGAATGGGGCGCTCCCTCCTCTGATGAGCTGCGACGATCGCAACATCGTGATCGAGGCAGTCAAGAAGGCAGAAGACGGCGACGACATGATCGTTCGCCTGTATGAGTGCCACAACGCCCGGGGACGGGCGGAGCTCTCATGCGCGATTCCATACCGCTCAGCGGCGCTCTGCGACCTTGAAGAGAATGTAGTCGAAGAACTGGAACTGATCGATGGTGCGGCCGCATTCGATTATCGGCCCTTCGAAATCCTGACGATTCGACTCAGTCACTGAGATTCTGTGAACTCCCGCGGCGCCATCACCGTGATGGCGTGCGGGAGAACACGGAATTTGGCTGGCGTCGCGAGCTTGATGTCTCCATCCACCGTGATCCGCTTCCGAGGAACGGTTGATATCGTGAGTTCCGGCGCACGAAAGGGAACCACTTCGGGCATCTCGGTATGATCGCCCCGCCAGAGTCTGATCGCGTACTGCAGGAGGATTGCCCGTCGTGACGTGTTGACGGTGTAACCGGAGAGCCTCCCGCTGTCGAGCGAGGCTTCGGGCGAGATGGCAAAAGGTCCACCGTGAAAGCGCCCATTTCCCACGATGATTTGGATGGAGCGGTGCTCCAACGTGGCGTCAGGCAACTCGATTTTGGCGTTGAAGCGCTTGCCGACGGCAAGCGCTTTGATCATCGCCACAAAGTAAACCGCACGCCCGAACCGACGCTTCGCATCGGTCGTGAGGTTCTGGGCGACGAGCGTGGTCAAACCCACCGTTGCCAAGTTTACGAAGACGCTCCCGTTCACTTCGCCGAGGTCGATCGGAGTCGGGACACCGTCGCGGATGATCGATACGGCTTGCGACATGCTTGAAGGAATTCTGAGGTCACGGGCAAGGGAGTTACCCGTCCCCATGGGAAGAATTCCGAGGATGGATTCGCGTTCGATAAATTCGCGGGCGACGGCGCTAAGCGTGCCATCCCCGCCTCCGATGCAGATCAGACTTGACGAATCCTCGGCGGCTTGTCGGATGCGGGCCAGCATCTCGTTCGTGGAATTCGTGAGTGAAGCCGATTTCAGGCCGACACCCTGTTCCGCAAACGCAGCCTTGGCGAGAGGAAACCATTCACGGCCCCTCCTCGATCTTCCGTTCACGATCAGGACCGCTTCCTGGGACATGGCAACTATTGGACGCTGAATCTGTCGGGATCGGTTAAAGGTCCATGTCCGAACTGTGACCCGGGAACAGCTTGGCGTTCGGATCCAAGTACGTTTTGGCGAAGCAAACGGCAGTGGCAGCCTCTCCGACTCCCGTTGCGATCAACTTCAGTTTGCCGTCGAATGCACAGACGTCGCCCACCGCAAAGACGCCAGGC
>CAMLEL010000211.1 GCA_946478935.1 uncultured Armatimonadota bacterium | reverse complement strand
CCGGGGTTGGGCTGGACCCAACCCAATTCCATCAGATGATCCAAGGCTTGCCGAATCGCGCGGTCACTCGCACCCAGTCGGCGGACAAGCGTGATGAACTTGCAGCCCTGATCTCTTTCCAATTCGGCCAAGACGGGCAGCGCGTATCTAAAGCGGGTCGCCAACCCTATCCAATCCTTTGCACTTGCTTGCATTAAATATATGTGATATAAAATATACGATAAAATGAATAGGATCGGTGAAATGAAATGTTAGAAAGCCTGCAATTTACGGGAAAGCTCGTGTGTTCCCTTTCGGTGCGTGACCACGTTGCGTCTGCCAAGTGGTACATCGAGAATCTTGGATTCGAGATCGTCTTCAGTGAGGACGAGATGGGTATGAGCTATCTCTCCACGCCGGTCGAGAACGTGTGGCTCGATCTCTCGCAGGTTGAAAATCCCGATGTCCGGGGGCCGGCGTTGGTCTGGGGAGTCGAGTCGGTGGACCGTGCCAGATCGGCGCTGGAGAGCAAGGAGGTCAAGTTCGACGGCCCTACCAGAGAATTTGGGGGCATGGTGAAGTTGGCGACGTTTTTCGACCCCGACGGAAACACATTGATGCTCTACGAAAACCTTGGAAAGTGAAGAAAGAGTCCCAATTACCCAAAACCGAACGACCCGATACGGAAAAGCAGTCGAATAATAGTGAAGATGCGAGTAACACTCGTGTCAATCCCGTCCGAGGAGATTACTGTGATGACGAACAGAAATCGGGCGTGGCGTCGACGCCAGCGCTTCCTTGTCAAGGTTAACGAGACCCGAGATTGGGTGAACGAGCAGTTCGAGAAAACTGCCGATGCGGTGAAGAGCGCCGCAAAGCAGCCAGCAAAGCTGACTCTCAAGGCCCAACATCACCTCGCGAAGAGGGCGCAGGACGCGCGGGACGGGTGGAGGGCCAAGCAGGAACTCAGGGACGGCGGGGCATAATCCTGCCCGGCGCGAGTAAGGGCCCGCCGAATCATCGGCGGGTCCTTTTCTATTTGAAGTTGAACGGAGGAAGAGTGACGCCTTGCTCAGTGATAATCGCATCGATTAATGTTCCTGGCGTCACGTCAAACCCGGGATTGTAGACGGGGCATCCATGGGGAGCGATTTGAACTCCTTCCATATGTGTGAGCTCGTCTCCCGCGCGCTCTTCGATGGGGATTGACTCGCCAGAGGCTGTGGCCGGGTCCAGGGTGGAGCTGGGTGCGGCAATGTAGAAAGGTATTCCATGGTGCTGAGCCAAAACGGCCAATGAATAGGTTCCGATTTTGTTGGCGGTGTCGCCATTTGCAGCAATCCGGTCAGCGCCTGCGATAACGCAATCTACCTTGCCGGCATTCATGAGTGATGCGGCGGCCCCATCTGCAATGGCATGGAATGGGATTTCCTCTTTCGTCAATTCGTAAGCCGTCAGGCGCAAACCCTGTTGCCGGGGCCGGGTCTCACAGGCGTAAACATGGATGTTCTTGCCCTGCCGATGGGCGGTTCGGATGACTCCAAGAGCCGTTCCATGTCCGGCAGTCGCCAGGCTGCCCGTGTTGCACACGGTCAGGACATTCCAACCAGGTTGGATCAAGTCCGCACCATACTTGCCGATTGCCATGTTCATTTCCAGGTCTTCAGCTTCGATTCGCTTGGCCTCGGCCAAGACTTCGTCGAAGTTCCAGTTTTGCAGCGAACCTATGCGATCCAACGCCCAGAACAGATTGACTGCGGTGGGTCGAGATGCTGCCAGCTTCGCCTTGGCAACGGCGGGCTTGATGCCGTTTTGGGCAGCCAGAGCCATTCCGTAGGCGGCGGCAACGCCGATCGCGGGAGCTCCGCGTACGGCCATATCCCGAATTGCATCAGCTACTTCGTCGTGCGTGGAGAGAACCAGCCAATCTTCGCGAATCGGCAGATATCTTTGATCCAGCAAATGAAGCCGACCATCCTGCCAACGCATAGGGGAAATCATGAGAGAAGGGTACCTTTGGTTCCAACGAATGAAGATTCTCATCCTCGAAGACAACTTGATGTGGGCCCCCCGTCTGTTCAAGACGGTCCAAGCGGTCGGGCACGAGGCGGTCGTCATTTCCAAGATCCCCGAAGAGATTCCACCGGCTGATATCGCCATCGTCAACCTTGGCTCCACCTCTATGCCAGCGCAAGACCTCGTGCCACGCATTCGAAGGGCCGGAATCAAGGTGCTTGGCCATGCCGGTCACAAGGAAAAGGAACTGCATCAGATCGGTAAAGAAATAGGCTGTGATTACCTTGCCACAAACAGCGAGATCACCCACAAATTGCCGGACATACTCGCGAGAATGTAACTTTGGCGCAGAAAATGCTGGAACCCTGAAACGTACGCGTACGTCGTACAAGTGGCGCTCCAAATTGGAGGGCCGATATCCTGAAATGATATGGGAAGCGGATACCGCTTCCCCTTTTTTATTTTTGGTGGGCCATCAGGTGCCGAAGGCGGTCCGCATACTCGTCGGCGATTTGGCGACTTTGCTGGCCATCCAGACTTTCCGCATAAATGTGGATCATGGGCTCGACTAAGTCGGGCAGCACCAGTGCCCATGAATCCTGCGAATAGATCTTGACCCCGTCGAGAAGTTCGACCCGATCCGCTCCAGCTGTATCCTCGCTGATTCTCCGCATGACGGCACCCTTTTGGTCCCAAGGACAGTCGACCGTTTGGTAGGCAATCTCGAATCGGGGAAGCGAGTGTGCGACGGAGGCCAAGGAGTCTCCGGTTGCCTGAAGCATCGTGGCGAGCTTGGCAAACGAGAATGGTGCATCGAATCCTGGATGCATCTTGGAGAAGATGAACCCACCTCGATCGTCTCCGGCAAAGTCAGCTGAAGTCTCCATTGCACATTCCATCAATGAGCGAACGTTGGCCTTGGCGCGAACCACGCGGACTCCAGATTCCCGAAGGGAATCTTCAAGGCGGGTTGGAGCCGTGATGTTGATCGCGATGGTGGAGTCAGGCAGGGTTCGAGCTACCAGGCTGGCCATTGTCGCCAAGAGGAAATTGCCGCCAACCTCTTCTCCACTTCCATCGACTACGGTCATTCTCTCACCATCCTCGGTAAAGAGCACGCCCATGTCATAGCTAAGGTTCCTTACGATGGATTTAAGGTTTTCCAGATGCGAGAGGACTTCATCTCGCGTCCGGGGCGAACGCTTTGCATCGTTATAGCCATTAAGCGAAATCGATTCGATTCCAAGTTGCGCCAACATCGCCGGATAGAAGTTCGCGAGGGAGGAATAACCATAGTCGCACACGACTTTCAGGCGGCGGTTTGACGGGACTTGACCCAGGTGCCGGAAGAAATCTTGCTGATAGCCATCCACGGCTTGAAAGGCGACATCGATGAGTCCCAGGTCCTCCGAATCAATCCGCTTGTAATCTTCGCGAAAGAAGGCTGATTCGACCTTGCTCTCCATCGAACGGGACAGGTAGGCACCGTTTTGGTCAAGCAGTTCAACGAGAGTGACCCGTGCATTGCCAGGAATCTTACGTACATTCATGGCTCCGACTGCGCCGCTGGATCGGATGAAATGCCGAGCGACGGGCAGCGCTGCAGATTGCAAATCCAGTACGTCGCACCCGACGCTCAACAGGGAAGCGATGAGGGCACGCTTGATCATGCGCGAGCTCCGTGTGCTGTCCCTCGATGTTACAATACGGCTGCCTTGCGGCAGGCATGAACCGTATGCAGATCCAAGGCGGCAGGCAAAATCGGGAGTAATTTCAATGTTGCTCAATCCGGCAACTCCCAGTTCGCGACACAGGTTGCCCCGCCACTTGTTGCCCCAGACCAGGGACATGGTGACGGTCGATCCGCGCTCGATGATCTTGTCCGGCCAAAGCTTGATTCGTGGGCGCACCGTGCAGCCAGCGTCTAACAGGCACCGATCACCTACGACTGCATCCTCGCCGACGATGCAATCACGCTTGATGGTCGCTCGGGAACCGATTACAGCGGATCGAATACTCGCGCCAGCGCCAATGTAAGCGCTTTCCCAAACGATCGAGCGTTCGATCGTAGCGTCTTCTTCCACCAACACATGGTCGTCCAGACCTGAGTAAGGGCCGATGCGTGCGCCGCGTTTGATTTTGCATCCGTTGCCAAGCACGACGGGCGGGACGATAATCGCATCTGGATCAATGGAAGTGTCGTGCCCCACATAGGTGTGATTGCCACGGTTCTCCATTGGGATTGGAAGCTGAAGGTGCCCAGACATCAAGTGTTCTTGAGCTTCGCGGTATTGAGTCAGGGAACCGACATCGCACCAATACTCCTCCATCACGTAACCGTAAAGCGGCTTGCCTTCGGCAAGCAGTCGTGGAAAGATGTCGTGACTCCAATCGTACCGGCGTCCCGGCTCCATGGTCTCGAAGATGCTTGGGTCCAGGATGTACATGCCGGTGTTGACCGTGTCGCTAAAGACTTCCGACCAACCTGGTTTCTCCAAAAAGCGGACGATTCGGCCGTCATCGTCTGTAATCACCACGCCAAAGTCGAGTGGAGTTGGCACGCGATAGAGGATGATCGTGGCTAGGCTGCCTTTCTCCTTGTGAAAGCGGAGAGCTTTGGAGAGATCACAATCGGTTAGCGCGTCGCCGGAGATGATGAGAAATGGATCGTCGCCGCTCAGCGATGATTCAGCTTTCTTAACGCTTCCGGCTGTGCCGAGCGGAGTGTCTTCGATGGAGTACTCCATCTCCACTCCAAGCTCACTTCCATCTCCAAAGCGCCCTTGGATTTCGTCGGCAAGATAGTGGAGCGTAGCCACTACCTGGGTGATGCCATGCGATTTCAACAAGGTGATGATGTGCTCCATGATCGGCACATTGCAGATCGGAACCAGCGGCTTGGGTCGATTGGATGTGATCGGCCTCAGCCGAGAACCCTCGCCACCTGCCATCACAACGGCTTTCATAAACTGTTGCCCCTTGTAAGCGTACTTCCCCGGTGGGCGGGATCGGTTAAGGATTCTTACGAAATCGTAGAATCATGCAAGTGCCAGTGCGGCTGGGGACATCGTAGGGCGACACACCTGTCGCACATCTACCTTAACAACCGGTACGCACCGTCAGCATCGATCTTCGACTTCGGCAAGGATCTCGCTTTCTCGAACGCCTGATAAATTGGCTCGAGTTC
>CAMLEL010000210.1 GCA_946478935.1 uncultured Armatimonadota bacterium | reverse complement strand
CACTTGCACATCGCCCAGAGAATCCTTCTCGATTCGGAAATCCATACTGCAAGTTTACCGTTGGTGGACCGATCGGCTTCATCCAGGCCATCCGGTCCATCGTCAAAAGCCACATGCGCTGGTTTCCTGCATGGGCTGACGTCTGGACCCGGCTCGCCTACCCCCGAACGTTCTGGTTTTTGGCGATTCTCACCGCCACCCTGATCTTGCTTTCCGTGTTGGTGCGTGCCCGCGCGACGCTCGCCTTTGACCTAAGCGCCACCCGGTGGCTCCAGCGAATCCATTCCCCGATCCCCGATGCCTTTGCCTCAGCCTTTACGTGGCTTGGAAACTCCCTTACCCTCATTCTGCTCGCGGCAGGCGCTTTCACGGTCTGTGTGATCGCAGGAGAGCCCAAATCGGGCTTCTTTCTGCTGCTCGCCCTACTGGCTCTGCCGATCAACACCTTGCTGAAGCACATGTTCGACCGTGAGCGACCGGGCGAAAAGGAAGTCAAGATCTTTCCCGGTCCCCGATGGGGCTTCAGCTATCCTTCTGGCCACGCAATGGGATCCACCGCGCTCTATGCGTTCCTCGGATTCCTGTTTTGGATTTTGGTGCCCAGTCCGAACGTGCGATATGCACTGGTGGGCGTGTTCTTCCTGATTCCAATTCTCGTGAGTCTGAGCCGGGTCTACCTGGGCGCACACTGGCTCAGCGACGTCGTGGGAGGGATGGCTGGCGGGCTGATTGTCGCCGTAATCTTGGCGGCCATGTATCCGGTAGATTAGGGTGTCGTCCCGACCCAATATGCTCACACTCCGAATCGACCTCGACTACGTGCCTTGGGACAGTCCCGACGCCACGGAATTCGGTCACGGAGAGCCAGCAATGATCCTCAAGCTGCTCGAACTCGCAAGGACCAGTGGGCAGCGGTTCCAATTCTATGCTTCGAATCGTGTGTTGCGAGCCTTTCCGGCGGCGGTGGAATCGGTCCTGAACGAAGGTCATGACTTGGATTGGTTCTCAAAACATCCGGAAGAGCAGGATGGCCGGTTCGAAGAAGCCATCGATCTTTTCCGGGCCATCGGCCACCAGCCGCTCGGAATGTGCATCCGAGGTCAATGGCCCGCGGAAGCCGAGTTTCCGAACCCGCTGACGTTCTTGAGCTCCTCGCCGGGGAGCGCGCCAAAAGGCATTCGACACTTTCCAGTCGACCTCAAGTCCGATCGTGACGCCGCTCGCAACGGCGTCTCGGCCCGTAATTGGACCGACACGATTAAGGTTCACATCCGCGATGTCGCGAGCCGAAACAAGGAGGCGACGGTTTGTGTGCGCCCCCAGGTCCTGGCCAAGTTCGATCCCAAGCTTGGCCATGTCAAGGAGATCATGGATCTTGCCCGGGCGGTCGGAATGCCAATCCGGACCCATCGTCAGGCCGCATCACCAGTTGACGGCAAGTCGGAAGCTTAGGAAAGCGCTGCGATTCCGGGAAGCTCTTTACCTTCCAAAAACTCTAGAGAGGCCCCGCCACCCGTGCTCACGTGGCTCATTCGATCTGCCACGCCAAATTTTTCCACCGCTGCGGCCGAATCTCCGCCGCCGACGATGGTGGTGCCGGTGTTTTGAGACATGGCCTGAGCGATTGCCTGGGTACCGGCGGCAAATGCGTCCCACTCGAACACACCCATCGGGCCATTCCAAATGACCGTTTTGGCGTTTCGAACGAGGTCGCTGTAGTGATCGCGACTTTCTGGCCCGATATCCATTCCCATCTGGTCGGCAGGAATGGAATCCGCCGAGACAATCATCACGCCAGCATCTTCTTTGAACTCGGGAGCGATCACGATATCGGTCGGAAGAACCAGCTTGTCTGGGTTGTCAGCCATCAAGCGCTGGGCATACTCCAAACTCTCCGCATCGAGAAGCGATTTTCCAATCTCAAATCCCTTGGCTTTTAGGAAGGTGAAAGTCATGCCGCCGCCGATCAAAAGTCGATCCACCTTGGGAAGCAGGCTCTCGATCACGTCGATCTTGTCTTTGACCTTGGCGCCTCCCATGATCGCTACGAAAGGCCGTTCTGGATCACTCAGGGCATCGCCCAAGAATTTGATTTCTTTCTCGATAAGGAAACCGGCGGCGCTGGGCAAAAGCCGGGCCACTCCTTCCGTGCTCGCATGGGCTCGGTGGGCCGTCCCAAACGCATCGTTCACAAACACATCGGCAAGGGAGGCCAAACGCTTGGCGAATTCTGGGTCATTCCTTTCCTCTTCGGGGTGGAAGCGCACGTTCTCCAGGAGACAGGCTTCACCCGCCTCCAGTTGGGCGACCGCGCTTTCCACTTCGGAGCCGATGCTATCCGGCAGCAACTCGACTTTCAAGCCAAGCAATGAGGTCAATCGGTCAGCCACCGGGCGAAGGCTGAACTCAGGAGTGACGCCCTTGGGTCGGCCCAGATGGCTGCACAAAACCAGGCACGCGCCCTGCGAGAGAAGGTATTTGAGGGTGGGAAGGGCCTCGGTGATCCGTCGGTCGTCCGTGATCGCTCCGTTTTCCAGGGGCACGTTGAAGTCACATCGGACAAGGACGCGCTTGTTGCGGACGTCGAGATCGCGCACGGTTCTCAGCGGCATGCGCGGATTTTACTAGGAAGAGTGGCTCCCGAATTCCTTCGGGAGCCAGAAGTAGCGGTTAACCTCCGCCTAGAGCGCCGCCCAAGTCGGCTTCTTTGCCAGATGCGGCTTGGCCAGCTTGACCTTGTGCCTCAAGAGCGCGCTGCTTCTCAGACTTATATCCTTCGGGCATTTTGACGGTGTTTTGAACTTCCATCTTCTCGCCTCCAAAGAACCGAGTCGCACCGAACACTGCCGCGACCACCGCAACAACGATTAACGCGACAAGACCGATTTTTTTTGCGTTTTCGCTCATTAGGTCTTGAACCGCTCGTCCCAGTGGATGAGGTTACGTCGATTATTGGTGATCGCCGTTGCCGGGGCAGATGCCCACTCAGAGTGCATGATCTGATTTCGCTTCATGGCTTTCACATGGCCATCAGCGAAGCCCCAGTTCGTAATGCCTCCATAGGCGCCGATCGACATGGCGTCTTGAGCGCCACACCAGACGCCAGGGACCGAAGTCACCTTGGGCCAAGTGGCGATGCCAGCGACGCCTGGCGTACCAGGCTCAAACGCGTACTCCCGCTGGTCGTTTCGGTGCTGCATTAAACCGGTCCAATAGCTCCAGCTGATGTAGCTGGGGATCAGAAAGATTGTTGATGCAGGCGATCCCAAGGAGGTACCCGACTGAGAAGTGCTCAATGCAGGACCCGAACCGGATCCCCAACCCGAAATACCATAGGAATGCGCAAGGTTTGGATTGTAATAGCTAAATACGTAGCTGATCGGCCCTCCGGTTGGGAGTGCTTCACTTGAGGAGTACGCGGTTCCAGCGTCGCATCGACCCATGGTGTCGTTAGGGGACCTCCAAAGGCTCTTGTTCTTGATGTACGGGTTGACCGCGATGTGGCCACTGTTGACCTGCGGCGTTGTGACAACAGCCTGCCAGTTTGACGGACTGTTTCTGAGCATTGGGTACAGATCGTCGTAGTCGGCCATGTACATTTGCACGCCGAGATTGATCTGCTTGTTGTTGGACAAGTCTGCCGCTTTCTTGGCTGACTCTTTCGCTTGCGCGAACACAGGGAATAGGATGGCAGCGAGGATGGCAATGATCGCGATGACGACCAGAAGCTCGATGAGCGTAAAAGCGGTGCGGTGCTGCGCCGAACCGCGGCCAATTGGAGTTGACATGATGACCTTCCAGAGTATAGATGACCAAGCGACCTTGATTCGATCCTATGGTATCACACCTTGAGGGGAAGGGGCCGGTGAATTGACCGCATTCGAGCAATTTTCACTGGGCCAAGCCTGGAGAAATCCGATTGAAACCAATTCATTGTGGAGGCAATGAAGCCGGCAAACTCTCACCGGGTCAAAACAAAAAAGTGGGCCGAACGAAGTTCGACCCACCATTTTCCAATCAGCGCTACGGCAGGTTGCAGGCAACCCCGCGGGCAGTGGCGGCTGCCACGAGGGAATCCTTCATGTCTGTTCGTGGGGCTTGGAATCGAGCCGCTGCACAGTACGTCTGGCCGAGAGCTGATGCTGGCCAGGACGCAAATGCGATGCCCTTTCCTGGGTTGGGATAGATCTTGTCGCCCTTCTCGGAAGAGGCGTGTCCATCCAACCATGAGTAGTTCGAACTGTCGTTGCCGTATCGCCACGGCGCTCCCCAGGTTACGGGCGTGACTCTCGTCAGCCACTTTTCCTGATAGGAATTGAGGAAGAAGATCGGCTCCAGGCGTCCGTTGATGCCTGAGTCAGCCGAGAACATAGTGTTCGCCGGTTTGTCCACGACTCCCAGGTTCAGCCAGTAATAGGCTCCCGAGAAGTAGCTGGTATCGACGCCGGTGTTCGTGTTGTTCTGCATCACATCCCAGAAGAGGAGTTGATTCATCCCAACGCTGCGGCCACCAGTCGGTGGACTCTTGGGCGCATATTCTGCGCCTGGGGACTGGAAGATTCCGGCCCACTCGGCAGTTGCCAGAGCAGTAGCCTTGTCAAAGTTGCCACTCTTCACGTAGGGCAAGATCAGGGCATCCCAAAGGCGCTTCCAAGATGGAACGCTTCCACCGGCAATCCAAGCTGGATCACGGTTGGCCGTGGGATAGACCGTGTAATAGCTATCCCAGGTGGGAATGCCATCATCATAGTCTGTGGAGTACATCTGAACGGCGAGGCCGATCTGTTTCATCTGGCTGAGGCCGGCGGATTTCTTGGCCGCGACCTTCGCTTGTGCGAATACGGGGAATAAAATTGCAGCAAGAATTGCAATGATTGCAATCACTACAAGAAGTTCGATAAGTGTAAATGCGCTCTTCTTCGAAGCGCAGTCTCTCGAACCAAGCATTGGTGTACCTTCCAGTTAGTTAGGATGACCAAGGGGCTGGGCCGCTTGATTCGGGGTCCATTATAGCGCAAGTTTAGCCGTTTGCCAAATAAAGGCAAACGGCTGAAAAACTAGCCGCCTGCAGATTCGGGGTTGGCCGCGCCGGAAGGATTTGCGGGAGTCGTTCCCGCCGGACCTTCCGCATTGGGTTTGACATCTTGTTGAGTGGCGGCGCCGGTTGCCGTGGTATCTGAACCACCGGAGCAGCCGA
>CAMLEL010000209.1 GCA_946478935.1 uncultured Armatimonadota bacterium | reverse complement strand
AGATTATCTGGAATATCTTCCCCGGCCAGCGCAAATCCAGTCGCGATGGGAGGATGAGCGTGGACCACCGCTTGGCAGTCAGGACGCTTGGCCAAGATGCGCACGTGCAGCTTGATCTCAGATGACGGAATCCCCGCGCCGGTCGATCTGCCCTGGTTGTCGATGACCACGAGTTCGTCGGGTCGCAAGTGCCCCAGACTGCAGCCAGTTGGAGTGCAAAGTATCTGCCTCGAACTCAGTCGAAGACTCAGATTGCCTTCCGTCGCGCCCACGAGACCCCGCTGCCAAAGCCGTCGGCCAACTTCGCACATCTGAGCGCGAGCCTGCAAGTCGTTCATCCGCCGGTGATTATGGCACCTGACTAATTCAGGAAGGTCGGATGGAAACAAGTCAATGGGTATGCCGTTCCAGAAGGAGGCGCGTCCCGATTAAACCGACTCATCGCTTGGGTCCTGCGCTCGTCTTCAATCAAATCTCGGACGATATCGGCGATGGCAGCCAGAAAGCGAACCTCTTCCCGGGCCACCCCGAGCAGGCGGACGTCGTCGTCCAAACGCTCGCGTGTTCGTCTCACAGTTGCATACTACGGCGGGTTTGTTCACCAGAGACTGTCGATTTCCATGTTTTTTGGTCATGCCAAGAACAGGTCGTGGCAGGACAACCGACTGGAGAATTTACTCACCTTCGCCAGTTGACATGGGTGAAGAGTAGTTCGGCGGCTCCTTCGTGATCCAAACGTCGTGTGGATGGCTCTCACGCAAGCCGGCGTTAGTAATCTTCATAAACTCTGCATGCTCACGAAGCTGTTGCAATGACCCCGCCCCGACATACCCCATCCCAGATTTGAGGCCACCAATCAACTGGGCCATGGTGTCGGCAAGAGGACCTTTGAAGGGAACGCGCCCTTCGACGCCCTCTGGCACAATAACTCCGCCGGCTTCTTTAACCTGCATATAGCGATCGCTAGATCCAGTCTTCATGGCGGCCATCGAACCCATGCCTCGATACACCTTGTAGGCTCGGTTTCGATAGATTTCAAGCTCGCCCGGCGATTCCTCGCAACCGGCAAACATGTTGCCCATCATCACACTGCTGGCTCCGGCTGCCAAACACTTCACAATGTCGCCTGAGCTGCGAATCCCGCCATCGGCGATCGTGGGAATGCCCAGCTTGCTCGCCTCTTCGCAGCATTCGAGCACTGCAGTGAACTGGGGCACGCCAACACCGGCAACTACCCTGGTGGTGCAAATCGAGCCCGCGCCAATGCCCAATCGGAGCCCATCCGCCCCGAGTTCGTGGAGCGCCCGAACGCCTTCTTTGGTGGCCACGTTGCCGGCAATCACGCGAAGCTCGGGAAGCTTTTCCTTTAGCATTCGGACGCAATCCATAACGCCCTTGGAATGGCCGTGCGCGGCGTCAATCACAACAAAGTCGACCCCTGCGTCCAAAAGCGCCTTCGACCGCTCATATGGCTGCCTCAGAGCTCCAATCGCTGCTCCGCAGACAAGTCGCCCCTGACTGTCTTTGGTGGCCTGCGGATGTCGCTGGACCTTCAAAATGTCCTTGATCGTAATCAGACCCTTGAGCAGCCCCGACTCGTCGACGATCGGCAGCTTCTCGATTCGATGGTCTGCCAGCATGGCTTGAGCCTGCTCCAAGGTTGTGCCGACGCCCGCCGTGACGAGGTTCGTCGAAGTCATCCGTTCGGAAATGCTCTTGGAATAGTCGGTCTCGAAGCGGATGTCTCGGTTGGTGAGAATGCCAACGAGGCGACCGTCGCGGTCGACAATGGGCACACCGGAAATATGGAAGTGCTCCATCAGGTTGACGGCATCCTGAATCGTCTCTTCGGGACCGAGTTTGAACGGATTCGTGATAACGCCGCTCTCGGATCGTTTGACGCGGTCCACCTGCTCGGACTGCTGCTCGATCGTCATGTTGCGGTGAATGACGCCCACTCCGCCTTCACGGGCTATGGCGATGGCCATCCGGGAGTCGGTGACCGTATCCATCGGCGCCGTCACAATCGGCGTCTTCAAATGGATTCCCTTAAGGAATTGAGTTGAGGTATCGGTCTCACTGGGCAAGACCTGGGTTTGGCGGGGGACTAAAAGAACGTCGTCGAAGCTCAGACCTTCGCGAAAAACCGGCATTGGGGCTCCTTGGCTTTTCACTCGATTATGGCTGATTCAATCGTCGCGGCTGGGACTGCACGCCAGCTGGCGAGCCGCATGGCCACTCTCTGAAGAGCCTAACAATGCCTGGTTTTCTTCAACGAACCACTATTTCGGCTGACTTAGCGACTTGTCCTCAAGATAGTCTTTGCGATACTTCAGAGCAACCACAATGTCCCGCTCAAATTTCGCAAAATCGGTGAACTGACGCAGCTTCTTTTCGACCGCTAGCTGCTGGAGGGTTTGGACAAGGGGTCCAAATCCGCCAGTGTTTACCTTGCGATCCATCAACGTCGCCATCCCTGCTTCACTCTTGATGAAGTCACGAACACGACCGGTTAGACTGACCCCGGCAAGGCCGATATCCACAACGTCGTCCGCCGGGTAGTACTGACTCTTCGCCGTTCGAATCTGGGCTGCGTTAAAGTTTGGACTCTTTAACCCAGCCCTCTGGAATGCCGCAATCAGGCGCTTATCCTCGATGATGCGCTTGTTCGCCTCCGATCCGACTGCCTCAAATCCGGTCTGCCAATTCAGGGCCACCAGATGCCCACTGGGACTGACGTCCAACCCGAACTTCCGGAAGTCCTGTCCAAAGCCTTGCGCATCGGCGGTTTTATAGTCCAGAAGCATTTTTCCCAGCGATCCCGCGCCATCTCTCAAAGAGGCGAACTGAATGAATCCAACCGAAACATATCCCGTATCGTAGGTGTTAACCGAGTCAAAGCCACCCTCAAGGATGCTGACCGACTTCATGACCCTGGACTCACTCTCGGAGACACCGGCAAGCTTGAGTAGCGAGTCCATTTCTTTGGCGGGCAGCGAACTCACCCGACGCCCGGCCGAGATAATGCCTTGGTCAAAACGATAGTACGGATACCGCGGACGCATCTTGGTGTTGTCCTGATACACCAACTCCGTGCCGTCGTCGAAGATAATCCGATGCTCCATCGGCACAACGGCCTCAGCAAACAGGGGCGGATCGCCCGGTGGAGGCGCTTGAGTGGGTTCGCCATTCACATTCATCGTGAATGGCTGCTGCACAAAGGCCAACATGTCCTCGGGCATGGGACCCGGAAAGGGTGGTTCTTCCTTGGGGACTGTATTGTCCACCACACTTGGCACCGAACCGACCACCATCGCGTTCGCTGCAACCGCGATCTGGCCAGCCTGCCAACGGTCATAGTCGAACTTCGCCCCAATCCAGGCATCCCAGGCTTTATCGCGCTCCTCTTTTCCCGTGATGTCGCTGGTTGGCTTCATCAAGACCCCTCTTGCACGATTGAAGGTCCAAAGCCAGGTGGAGCCAGATACCGAGAGGCGAACCTGCCAAAGCCCCTTTGCCTTGTAGTCCTTTGGAGGGCCCGTGACGTACCTTCCGGGGGTGGACCAGTAGCGCGTAACCAAACGCTTCTCTTCCGGTGAAAATAGAGGTTGGCTCTGGATACCAACGACGACTGCCCCTAGGGCCATTGACATGATCAACATTGCGAATTCCGCGGGCAATCCATTGCTCGCGGAATCCATCTTATCGCAAATCAGCCCGAAAACGGGCCGAACTTTAAACTACTTAACCGGCTTGGTGGCTTCAAAAACCAAGGCTTGCAGCGAAGTTCGCATCGGATTGTCGCCAAACTTGGCCGCAAAGGCCGTCGCCAGTTGGTCACGGATGACTCCCGCATCTCGGTTGTTCTCCACGATTGCACTGTACATCGGCGTTCCGTTGACCAACCCAGTCGCCGCATCACGGGTCGTGGGCGCCGAGGTCTCATGCTCAACCCAGTCCGCATCGGCGATCTGGAAGCCGGCATCTCGAAGGACTTCCAAAATCGGATTTGGATCGTAAGATCCGAACGGCACGTTCAGAAACTTGGGAGCTCCTGGCTCGATCGCATCCGTTAGGGCAACCGAGGTGACCTTGGCCATCGGGTTCTTTTCGATGCTGTCCCAGGTATTGAACAGGTATCGGCCACCTGGTTTCAGAACGCGATAAGCCTCCGCAACTGCCTTCGCGATCTCCGGAATGAACATATAGCCAAACTGCATCGCCACCACATCGAAAGAAGCATCCGCGAACGGAAGTTCTTGCGCATCTGCTGTTCGGTACTCCACGTTCAAATCCGGTCGGACTTCTTTGGCCTTGTCCAACATATCCTGATTAAGGTCAGTCGGCACGATTCGCGCTTGAGGCAATGCTTTGCGCAACTCCTCGGTCAGCACTCCAGTACCGGCAGCTAGCTCCAAAACATCGTTCGGTGAGGTCTTGCTGACTCTGCGAGCCAGGTCCTGGGCGAAAGGCCGCATGAAGAGCGGCACCATGTAATTCTCGTAATTCTCAGGGACGTTGCCCACAAATGACGTTGCGCTGGCTGGAACGGATTGCATTTCAAATTCTCCTCGTTTCATACAAAGTTTCGAAACCTGTATACAAACATACGCATCAGAATCAAGTCTTCATTTCTAACGAAAGTTAGGGGTCGCTGATTTTTTGCCACTGTCGAACGCGAGAAACCTGTCCACTCTCCTCTATCCAATATAATCAAATCAATGTCCGCGCCCGACATTGCCCATCTGCTTAAGCCAGTCGATCGGAATCCAGGCATCCCGCTCGACCTCGATTGGATCGAGTCGATCCAGGTTAATCGCTCCGCCGTCGAACGCAGGGCTGCCACGCTTCCGGGACGGCGAACCGTCAAAAAAGACTGGCAGGCTGCCTGGCTCTTGCGAGCCATCACCTGTATGGATCTGACGACTCTCGCCGGGGACGACACTCCGGGAACAGTCCAACGGCTGTGCGCCAAGGCACGCCAGCCCGTTCGTCGTGACCTCTTGCAATCGTTGGGGGCTGATTCCCTCGAAATCCAGGTCGGCGCCGTTTGCGTCTACCACCAAATGGTTGGCCCCGCGGTCAAGGCGCTCGACGGTTCGAATATTCCGGTTGCGGCCGTAGCCGCTGGCTTCCCTCATGGGCTGTCACCTCTGAAGCAGCGGATCGAAGAAATCAAAGCCTCAGTCGAGGCGGGCGCCTCCGAAATCG
>CAMLEL010000208.1 GCA_946478935.1 uncultured Armatimonadota bacterium | reverse complement strand
GGCGACTGGACTGAAGAATACCGATCTGGAATACTTGTGTTAATGAACGTTGCGGTTCTTGGATCGGGCAGTTGGGGAACGGCCCTCACCATACTTTTGGCGCGGAACGGTCATCAGGTGACTTTGCTGGGGCGCGACCCTGAAGAGATCCAAGTACTGCGCTCGACCCGTGAGAACCTCAGGTACCTGCCGGGATTCACTATCCCAGAAGGTGTTCGCTTTGAATTGTTGCACTCCCACCTCGAACCGGTCGAAATGACGGTGGTCGCCGTGCCGTCGGTCGCTGTTCGAAGAGTCGTCGCGGAGGTGTCCGGCGACCATCCTCTGGTGGTCGTGGCGGCAAAGGGCCTGGAGCCGGGCTCGGCCAAGATGGTCAGCGACGTGGTAGCCGAGACGCTGCCCAATGCCCAAATCGGTGCGATCAGTGGCCCGAACCTGGCTATCGAAATCGTGCGCGGAATCCCGACCGCGGCGATTGCTGCCTGCGAAGACGGTGGCGTGGCCGAGAGGGTTCGCGTGGCGTTCAACTGCCGGACTTTTCGAGTCTACAAGAGTTCAGATGTGATCGGAGTCGAACTTGCGGGCGCTTTGAAGAACGTCATTGCCGTTGGCGCGGGAATGTCCGACGGTCTCGGCTTTGGAGATAACACCAAGGGTGCGTTCCTGGCTCGCGGACTCAAAGAGATGATCACTCTCGGCATCAAGATGGGCGCTCAAATCGAGACGTTTTTAGGAGTTGCCGGTGTGGGAGACCTGTTTGCTACCGCAAGCAGCAACCTGAGCCGAAACTACCGGGCCGGCAAGCTGCTCGGCCAGGGCCGATCCCTGGAAGAAGCATTGGACGAAGTTGGACAGGTCGTGGAAGGAGTTTCGACGAGTGGATCGGTTCAGATCCTTGCCAAGAAGTTTAAGGTTGAAATGCCCGTTTTTGCCGCCATTGAAAGCGTCATCCACGGACATGTTCAACCGTTGAAAGCAGTCGGGATGCTCATGGAAAGAGACACCCCGACCGAGAATCTGCCCCTTCCTAGGAATTAGGTTCCGGTCGTACCGGTCGGCTCGGTAGTCCCGCCAGCTGCTCCGGGTGATCCGGGCGCGCCAGAAGGTCCAGCGGGTCCGCTCGGGCCCGGTGCGCCTGCAGGTCCAGGGGCACCAGCGGGACCCGGAGGTCCAGGAACCGGAATCGTTTGCGTATTGCTTGGGACTACGATCGTGTCGGATCCACCGGAAGGCACCACCACCGTATCGGTTCGGTTTGCGGGCGCCCACCAGGCAAAGTAGCCGATAACCACGGCCACGATTGCAACAAGAAGTACGACCAAAACGGTCGAAAGAGCGGTATTGGTTGCGGCTGTATCGTCAGTTGATTGGTACATAGCGTTCCTCCTGATTAGCCCTAGACGACGGGTCTCAGCCGTTGCGGTGAAAAGTCCCAAGCTTCGGTCCTAATTTAAGATCGAATTCTTATACGATAGAACGAGGGTCGCTCGCCGGTCACTTCGAAGAACCGTTTCGAGAAGTAGAACTCGCATGCAAATCCCAACGAATTCGCGATTTCACTGATGGATAGGTCCGTGAGTTCTAGCGCCAACTTTGCCTTTTCGATCCGCAGCCGCTCCAAGTATTTGCGCGGTGAGACGCCCATTTCTTGAGCGAACAGGTGAGCGAAGCGTGATTCGGATAATCCAACGGCGGCAGCCAGATCAGCAATCCGATGGTTCGCTCCCAAGTCACGCTGCAGCTTTGCGATCGTCTGCTTGACGCGGGCATCGAGTCGAGCGCTTTGTGCCGGCGTTGACGCAGCGATCGTGAGCAGCGCACGCTCCAAATGATTGAGAGCGAGAGCGTCGGAGAAACGGGTGGTCAAGCGCTTGGCATCAACCGCATTGCGCAGCGCTTGACTTACAGTTTCCAAATCCGCTGCGGCCAAAGATTCCCTCATCATTCCTGATCCCGCGCTGGTCCAATGGAGCAAGCCAAGCCAATGGGATCGAAGGTGGAAGTGCACCCATAGGAACGACCAATGAGACGATGCGGGCGAGGTGCCATATTCGTGGCGGCGATTGGGTTTCAAAAGGGCAGCGTCACCGGGACCGACGTCGAAGTGTCCATCTCGGTGAATGAACCTGCCTGAGCCATCGAGGGTCACAATCAAGAGCCAACTGGTTGAGCCCCTTTGGCGGGCCGTCCAATAGTTCGAACCCATTGTCCACTCATCGCCAATTAGGCTCGCAACGACGGGGTCATTGCCTTCAGGAATCGGGTTCACAGCAGATAATTCTATCTGGATGGCGGGAACGACCGGTGGTTTTTAACCCCAAGAGGTTAAGATTGTAAGCAGAAATGGCGACAGTGGCGACGGATTTGGTGGCGCAGTATAGGCGTGGCGGCTATGTAAAAGTCGAACGGCTTTTCAGCCTCGATGAGACGAGCATACTTCGAACCTACTTCACGGCCATGGTCGAGCGGGGCGGAGATGGCTGGGCGGAAGGCGGCGTGGACTCCGCAAGCGAGGATCCTTTGCGCAGATATCCACGTCTGTTGCAACCCCACCGCGGCGACCCGGTTGCCATGGATTTCATGGTCGATGAACGTATCAGGCAATGGCTGACCGCGTTTTATGAGCGTGAGCCACTGGCCGTCCAAACCATGGTCTATTTCAAGCCACCGGGAGCGAGGGGCCAAGCGCTGCACCAGGATCAGCGATACCTTCGAGCGGAGCCAGGGACCTGCATGGCTGCATGGCTGGCGCTCGAAGACATCGACGAGGAGAACGGCTGCATGTCGGTCGTGCCGGGGACTCAGGGAATCCCCATGCTCTGCCCCGGCCTGTCCGATGCTTCCAAGAGCTTCACGGGCGATCAAGTTCCAGTTCCGAAGGATTTGGATCCCGTTCCGATGGTTATGAAGGAAGGGGATGTGCTCTTCTTTAACGGGTCTTTGGTGCACGGGTCAGGTCCAAATTTGTCCAAGGATCGTTTTCGGAGGATCATCGTTGGCCACTATATCGAGGGTCAGGCAGAACGCGTTGCCCACTACTATTTTCCGGTCTATCGCTTCGATCGAACGACCGTCGAAGGACTCGAAGAGAATCCTTGGGGCGGTGGACCGTGCGGGAACTTGGTTGAGCGGGACGGCCATGAGGTCATCGAAATGAGCGGCGCATTTGTGGAGGCCACATCCGCTCACTGAAACGCCTATAATAGGATTCGATGATCGATCGCGACCGAGATGCCGATAAGCTCGCCTTAGCTGGCGGACTAGCCGTACTACCGCTTGCAATGGCGGTGCTGGGAAGTTGGTTGTGGCCCCTCTTCAATTCGGCCGGGAATTCGGTTTATCAAGATTATCGCCTTGTCGAGATTCTCAGCGGATTCGTTGGCGGCGCCGTCTTGGGTCTACTGCTCGGTGGCCTTCTGCTTTGGCTGCGTGCCAAAACCGAGCCACCCGCCGACGAGCCGAGCGTCGATCCGTTCGAAATGTAAGCCACTATCGGTAAATTCGACCCTTCCAGGTCGTGTTCCCAGTTGCCTTCCAAATGGCCGACCGGATGATCGTGCCCGCGCCGATCAGGCAAACGACCGGCATAAGCAGTGCGGGCCACACTACTGACCGGCAAGTCGCGGCTACCATCACACCGCTGATCGTCAGCAGAGCCAATGAGATGCCACAAGCGCTGCCGGCGAACAACCACCCCCAACCACAGAGAGCCATGAATAGGGCGACCAGCCCTGTCCCCCAATAGGTTCCGGCGATCTCAAATGAGTTCTTGCTCATGCCATCGACGGTTTCGCGCCACGTCTCGTACATCCGAACTCGCAGATGCTGGCTCAGATTGGCCACCTCGACCCGAACCCCATGCCTCGCGCAGAGCCTTCCCATTTTTACGTCCTCCATGAGCATGCCCTTGACCGACTCATTAGGCCAGAGCTTTGCGTAGGTATCGGCCCGCCATGCATGGATTTGGCCGTTGGTGAATCCGTTATGACCCATGCGCGTTCGGCTCACAATGCCGAACGGATTCGTGGCGAGTAGTATCCACCCAACCCAGGCCAAGAAGATGGGCTCGATGCCGCGCCCCGGAAGGATCTGCGGAAAGCCTGTAATCACCCCAACCTTGGGTTCGACGTCGGTGGCCAACTTACTGACAACTCCGAGGAAATCTTGCGTTGGCCGAACATCGGCATCCAGGAACAGGAGCCAATCCACGGTCTCGTTCGCCATTGCGGCTTTGGCCAACTCATGGCAAGCCCGGTTTTTACCCGTCCAACCAGCCGGTAACGGCTCCTTGGGCCGGATAACGACCGCGCCCAACCTTTCTGCAACATCGCCCGTGTCGTCGGTCGACTCATCGTCGAAGACGTAGATTTTGGTTGAGGTTGCGGCCTGCGCGAAGAGCAACGGAAGAAGCTCAGCCAGGTTTCCGGATTCATTCCGAGCGGGAATCAGAACACATAAGCAACCTGACCCCGTTTGTGCTGCCGGTCGGCGCATCAAGAGCCAGTTCAGGGTCGAAACCAGGGCGAACAGTCCATAGAAGATTGAGATTGCGACGCCCACATCTGGATTTAACCAGGTCGGAATCGACCGCAGGCGATTGCTACCCAGCGTTGAGGCTCTGGATTCAGAATTGAGTTGAGATCAGGAATCCTATTCACGCTGTCCACCCGCACGCTTCTGCATCAAGGATTCCCTGGATTCGCGCCAATGGAACTGTTTTGCCAAGGGATGGCGACTATAAGTTACCGAGAGGAACGAAATAGATGAACAAAGGAAGCACCTTCAAACTTGCGGCAGCCGCACTCGTCGTCGGTTCCGGCTTCACCAGCGTAGCCAGCGCACAGAGCCGCGACTTCAAGATTCCGACGACTCTGGAGTATCAGAGTTCCCGGCGCGATACCTGGAATACCGTTCTGATTGTCTCGGCTGCGGTGATGGTCATTGGTCTGGTCCAAGAAGAAACCACGCTGACGCTGCTCGGTGGAGCGGGCGTCTTGATCTCGCTGGTGCAGCTCAATAATTCGCGTTATGCATCCCAACTCTTCCCAGGCGGCATGGACCTGGTGCGAAGGGGTCCGGTTTCCTTTGGAATCAAGCCCTACGACGAGACCATGTTGCGCAGCGGATTCAACACCGTTCAGCCTTCGCCCTACATCAGCGTCTCATTCAAGTTCTGAACTCAAACTACTTCCTCTTCAGGAAGATGTTGCGAAACTCCAC
>CAMLEL010000207.1 GCA_946478935.1 uncultured Armatimonadota bacterium | reverse complement strand
AAGCCGCACTGGCATAGTGATATTGTGCGCCGCCAAATCCTCGATAAACAATGGGCGCGGATTTGCTCAGAAAAAAGAAATCCTCCGGCCATCAACTCAACGCGAACCAGGTCGATGGGTCAGGTTGTACAATCGACCGGTGGAACTGTCCGAGGAGCAGAAGCGAGAGCGAACCAGGCTGTGGTTCCAGTCCAAGATGGTCGAATACTTGATGATCGTCGGTGGCCTGAGTTCATCAGAGGAGTCGCAAGAACAAAAGCCGACCACCCATACGGATACGCAGTCGAACTCAAAGACCAATCCTTCTACCTAGACCCGAACACCAAACGATTCATGTCCGATGAATTGCAGGCAGCCGATTAGCTCATTTTGTGCTTGGTGATCGTGTCGTCCTTGCGGACTTTCTCAGCTTGAGCCTCGGCTCCATCGCAGAACTGTTGAGGGGTGATCTTGCCTTCCAATAGGGAAGCCATGAGGCCCTCGATCTCCGTCTCAAACTTCTTGTACCAATGCCGGAATTGAACGGCGTAAAGGTACTTGCTGTCGTTGAAGGCCTTCGCCGGTTCGACGAGCACCTCGGGAAGATCGGTTTGGTCTGAGCCTTTGATCGCCATCAATGTGCCCTTTTCCTTGACGAATTCTTTGGCTTTTGGCAACGAGGTCATGTACTTGAACAGATCGATCGCTTCCTTCTTGTACTTGGCCTTGCTCGGAACCATCCAGGGTTCGATGCCGATCAAGAGACTCGTGGGGTCACCAACGGCGCCAGGCGCGGAAGGAGGAAGCATAAATTTCATCTTGACTCCGGGGGGAATCGACTTCTCCATTTCCGCATACAACCAAGATCCGCAAGGAATCATCGCAGCCTTGCCGTTCAAGAATTCCATCTGCGAAGCGGTGTGGTCCAAGCCCAATGCGCCTTCTTGGAAGAAGCCTTTAACTCTGAGTTCGTCGATCAACTGGGCAGCTTTCAACATGGCCGGAGACTTCCATGCGCCAGGAACCATGTTCTGGGCGTTCTCAAACGCCTCTTTCCCGCCAGCGCTGATCAACCATGGCAAGAGGAATCCCTCGATCATGTAGTAAGGGTATTTGCCTTGATAGGTCAACGGGGCGATTCCCTTCGCCTTCATCTTTTCGCCTAAGACGAGGAATTCTTCCCAGGTTTTTGGCGGGGTCCAGCCATTCTTCTCAAAAACGCCGGGGTCGTACCACCAGCCGTGCAGCATCACGTAATAGGGAAGCGTGTACTGCTTGCCTTCTAGTTGACCAAGTGCCAAGAGTTGGGGGTTGAAAGTATCGGCCCAGGTGCCGTCTCCTTCATAGGGTTTTTCTTTGAGGGCATCGGTCAACTCTTCAAGCTGGCCCTCCGACGCGAGCGCCCAATGGTCCATGTCCCAGCCCGGGAAAGTCAGGTCGGGAGGGTTACCCCCGATAAAGCGAGGTTTGAGTTTCTCCCAAACCCGTGTATCTCCTTCGACTTTAACCTCGAATCCTGGATTCTTAGCCGCCCATTCTTTTGCTGCTTCCTCGTAGAAATCGATTCCATAGCCGCCCTTGAAAGCCTGGACCTCGAGTAGTTTCTTCCCGTCGCTGGTCGTTGCGCCGGTGGTACTGCCTCCACTTCCAGAACAGCCAATGACCGCCAGTGTGGCAACTGCGCCAATACTCATCCAACTAGATATGCTCATTCTTATTCCGGTGCGACGATATCGATCGAATCTAAACGTCTGCTAAAAATCTAGCCCATTTTGGTGGCAAAATCAAGGCGTGGTGATGCCGTGGCGAATCGAGATGCTTGGCGGCTTAACAGTTGTTCATGCCGAACGGCGCATTTCTCGCTTTCAGACTCAGAAGACTGGAGCCCTCCTTGCTTACCTGGCGCTCCATCCCGGCAAGAGCCATGCAAGGGAAGCGATTGCTGAGATTCTCTGGCCCGAGGGTGATCCAATTGCCATTCGCAATCGCCTGAATCAGGCGATCTCCTCGCTTAGGCGTCAGCTTCATCCCCCTGAACTTGGCCCAGGCAACGTACTCGTTACAGATCACCACTCCATCGGGATCAACGTTCAGACCGTGGTCACGGACACAGAGGAGTTTGAACGGGAGATTCGCCTGGCAGAGCGTGCCGAGTCGCTCGATGACAAGATCAAGTTCCTGGAGCAGGCTGTCGGCCGCTACAAGGGCGAGCTTTTGGAGGGTTACTACGAGGAGTGGGTCTTCAGCAAACGCATTCACTTGGCGGATCTGTATGACAAAGCGCTCCAAGAACTGATCCGAAGTCAAGTGGCGGCAGGAAACCCTGAAGGCGCTATCGATCCTGCCCGTCGACGGCTCCAACTGGATCCATATGACGAGGCACCCCACGTAATCTTGATGCGGCTTTACCTGCGTGCTGGCCGACCCAAGTCGGCGCTCAAGCAGTACGAGGACTTGTCGCGTGCCTTGCAGCAATTCGATGACGAACCCAGTGATCATGCGCTCAAGTACAAGGTCAAAGCTGAAGCGCTCGCCAACGATCAAGCCGTCGAGGGAGATTTGGATGAGTCGTTTGACGACACCCCGATCAAGAAATCGCCGGTTGAGACTCCAATTGCCGCCGCGCCGATCCAATCAAACTTGCCGCGAGTCGTCAGCACGTTTGTTGGACGCGAGGCTGAAATGGCCGAAGTCATCGCAAGAGTGACCGAGCGTGACGAGCGGTTGATTTCCATCTTGGGATTGGGCGGATTCGGGAAAACGAGATTGGCGATCGAGGCCGGCTGGGCGCTATTGGATGAGTTCGATTCTCGCGTCTTCTTTGTTCCGCTCGCCAATACGCACCCAAATGCCGACGTGACGGCTGAGTTCGGGCGGGCGATCCAACCCGAGAATGAGAACAACCGCCTTGGAGCCGAGAACTTCGTTGAACGTTTGAACGCACTTGGCTCGACACTGGCGATCTTCGACAACTTCGAGCACATGTCTGAGGATGCCGCCAACAAGATTTCAGAATTACTCGCCAAAGCGCCAGCCCTCCGCATTCTCGTTACTTCGCGGGTACCGCTGAACATAGAGGGTGAAACCCAAATCAACTTGCTTCCACTGCCGCTGCCAGATCGACAAGAGCGGGACCTGAAGGCGATCTCGGCAAATCCGACCATCGCCCTCTTCGTCGAGCGAGCTCAGGCCGTCAAGGCAGACTTCCAGCTGACTGAACGCACCGCAGTTCCCATCATCGAGTTGGCGAATCAATTGGAAGGGCTTCCGCTCGCCCTGGAGTTGGCCGCCAGCTGGGCTCGCATCCTTACGCCAAGCCAGATGCTCGAACGTATCCGGTCGAATGTCGATCACTTGGAAAGCCGACGAAAAGACGCGAACCCTCGTCACAGAACCTTGCGCGCCGCATTTGAGGGTAGCTACGACTTGCTCGACGGGGAACTGAGGTCTCTCTTCCTTGGCCTGACGGTATTCACGGGAGGATGGGATTTGGAATCCGCCGAAGCCGTTTGTCAGGCTGGGGATTTGCTTACGGGCATGCAGCGACTCGAAGAGCGCTCTTTGATCCAATCCGTCCCGACAGAAGTCACGATACGGTTTTCCATGCTGGAAACGATCCGCCAGTTTGGAGCCAGCCACTTGTTGCCCGATGCCCACCAGGTCCTTAGTGAGCGGCACGCCAGCTACTTCCTCCAGCTTGCAGAAGGCGACGGATCGTACGACGAATGGGCATCCCGTATCGCGCCTGGTTATGCCAACTGTCTCGCGGCTCTCACCTGGTTTGAATCGACAGATTCCGCAGAAGAGGCGGCCCGATTGGCAGTGGCGCTCTCCCGCTATTGGGAAGGAACCGGCCTTTTTGCCGAGGCATGCCATTGGCTGGAAAAAGTGGTCCTTAATGAATCCGTCTCCGACGAAACCTCAATTCGCGCCAAGATCGCACTCGGTAGCATTCTGTGGTTCGCCGGTGAGTTTGAGCAATCCAAGGCGGTGATCGATTCGACGATCGATTCGGCCACCCGGCTGAACTTGAGGGAATCCACAATCCGAGGCAGTTTTATCCAGCAGCTGGAGGCTCACCGAGTTGGAAACTACGACGAAGCAAAACGGATTCTCTGGCAGATCTTGGATCTGGCAAAGAATGACGGAGACGATGGAGTTATCGCTCGAATCTATCTCGCGCTTGGAAATGCCGAACTTGAGTTGGAAGACTATAATGCTGCCCAGGCCAACTACGAACGCAGCCTTGAGTCTGCCCGGCGTACTCTCGACCCAACCCGCATCGGGCCGCCATTGACCAACCTGGCCAATCTGGCAGCGTATCGCGGGCAATTGGAAGCGGCCCGAACTTGGAGCGACGAGGCAATTGCTGCCGGATCGCACTCGAAGCACCATTGGCTCAAATCCATGAGCCTCATCGTGAAAGCGCGCATTGAAAATGAACTCGGGAACTTCGTTCGGGCAGGTTCAACCGCGCTGAGCGCTTATCGAACAGCACCAAATGAGAAACTCGTCGTCTGGCGTTTTCTCATCCAGTTCGGCTTCGCTCTTTTGGGGCTGGGCATGAAGTCCGAAGCAATTCGAGTTTTTGGCTATTGCGACGCCTATCGAGAAAGAGCCGGGGAAAGACACCGTGGCTTGGAAATTCGCCGATTCGAGCAGCAGATTCGGGAGGCTTTCGGAGATCCGCCCTCCCCCGAGTTCGTGGAACAGTTCGCGATCGGAAAGATTATGTCGCGAGAGGACTTGGAAGGCATCATCGCGAAAGCTCAGCGGGCTTTTAGCGCACCTTTAGTTGCAAGTGAGTAACCTCTTGGCGATGCTGAAAATCGCCGTCGTCGGGTGCGGATTCATGGGCCGCATGCATGCCAACGTTTACAACGCGTTGGACTCGGCACAATTAGCAGCAGTCGTCGACCAACGCCCCGAAAAACTAGTCGCCTTTTCGGACGAGTTCGACGTTCCCGCCTATCCCAGCATGGACGAGTTATTCCTTAGTGAGGCGATTGACGCCGTTGATATTTGCTTGCCGACATTTCTGCACAGAGATGCGACGATCGAAGCGGCAAGAGCCGGTAAACATGTGTTATGCGAAAAGCCGATGGCGCTTAATGTGGAAGACGCCGATACGATGATCGCCGCTTGCGAAGAGAACAATGTGCGCTTGATGATCGCGCATTGCATTCGGTTCTGGCCGGAGTACGCCCTGCTAAAGCAGGTCGTCGACGATAAGCGTTTAGGCGAGCT
>CAMLEL010000206.1 GCA_946478935.1 uncultured Armatimonadota bacterium | reverse complement strand
CTTCAACCGGGAAACCAAAAGGCCGTTGATCAGGCCGAACAGCCCTCCAGCTGCCAAGCCACCGACGACTGCAATCCAGGTGGAATATTCGGCGCGAAGAAACCATGCCACGGCTACTGACACAATCGCGACGACCGAGCCCACCGAAAGGTCGATGCCTCCGGCTACGATCACCAGGGTCATGCCCAATGCGGCAATACAGACTGGCGTGGATTGCCGAAGGATTGTTTCGACATTCCGAAGGGTGAGAAACGCACTCTTGTCCTGCCACGCCAGTAACAGACCGAATCCGAAAAACAAGATGAGCAGTGCGGCCAATAGCCCAAGGATTTGAGCAAGGCCGCGCCACGCCACTACTTCTTGATCCCCAATAGCTCCTGCATGGCCGGTTCGTTCATGTTGTCTCCGGTAACCAACGTTGCTCCAGTGTCAATTCGTGCCAGTACGGCTCGCTTGTTCAGGTAATCGATCATCACCTTGACGCCCTGATAGCCCATCTGCTTCGGATTCTGGACAATCAGACCGTGGATCTCTCCCGCTTTAAGCCCGTCGATCAGTTTTTGTGAAGCATCGAATCCGATGAACTTCACCTTTCCCGCCCAACGGTTCTGCTGAAGCGCCAAGAGCATTCCCGCAGTGGAGCTTTCGTTCGGACAGTAAATGCCATGGACTTTCAGCGTGCCATCGGCGTTCTTGAAACTGGAAAGAAGATTCTCTGCCTCGTTTAGGGCTGTCTCGACCGTTGCGCCGGCATAGCGGTTGTCACTCAAGACCTTGATCCCGGGAGCTTTCTTTAGTGCTTCTAGAAAGCCTTTCTCCCGGTTGGTGGTGCTCGCGGATCCTTCTTGGTAGCGAAGCATCACGACATCGCCGTTGCCGCCGAGAAGGCGAATCATTTCCTCGCCAGCAGCCCGACCGCCCTTTTCATTGTCGGTTGCCACAAAACTCACGACCTCCGTGTCCTTTAGGTCGGAATCGAAAATGACCACAGGAATCCCTGACTTTTTGGCATTCTCAACGGGGGTTTTCAGCGCTGTATCGTCGAGCGGCGCCAGCACGATTCCGTCGACGCCCTGGGTCGTGAAGTCTTCCACCACCTTGATCTGGCTGTCACGGTCATCTTCCTTGAGAGGACCCTTCCAGATAACCTCGGCCCCGAATTCCTTTTCCGCGTCTCTGGCTCCGGCTTCGACTGCTTTCCAGAACTCGTGGGTTGTTCCCTTGGGAATCACCGCAATACGGAATTTCTTATCGCTTCCATCTGTGCCGGTTGCGCTGTTTGCGCCACTTGCACCAGTGGCCGCCGAACCTGGCTCCGACGTGCCGCTGCAGCCCACCAGTACGATGGCGAAAAGTAGAGCCGAACCCAGTTGATTAACCTTCATGAACGAATCCTCCCGACGGACTGCCATTATATGACGAGCAGCAGGCTGGCTTCAACCTAAGGCTAAATTAGCGCGGAATGCCACGCTAGGATTGCACGGTCGTCGCAACTTCGCCAAAGCCAACACGATAGCCGTCACCTTCACACCACGCCCTCATCGTCACGGTATCACCGTCCTGAATAAAAGTTCGGGTTTCACCCGTTTCAGTCAGCGTGATCGGCTTCGTCCCCTTCCATGCAAGTTCCAGCATCGAGCCGAAACTATCCTCTGACTCGCCAGAGATCGTCCCCGAGGCGTAAAGATCAGCCGATTCAATCGGAGTTCCGTTTGAACTCTGATGCGCCAACTGCTGGATAAAGGTCCAGTAAAGATGCTTCGCATTCGATCGGCAAACGACTTGTGGCCGAGTCATCTGTTGGGACTGGATCGACACCTCCAGCTGGATGTCATAGTGGCTCGGACCCGGAAGTTGCAGGTGTGCAAGCGCCGGTGGTTCTTGGGTCGGTCCTTGAATTCGCCATGGTTCCAAGGCATCGAGGGTGACGACGTAAGGCGAAATCGAGGTCGCGAAGCTCTTGGCGAGGAACGGGCCGAGGGGTTGGTATTCCCAACGCTGGAAGTCTCGCGCCGACCAGTCGTTCACAATCACCAGGCCGAATATGTGGTCCTCGCATTCACCAATTGGAATCGGCTCGCCCATTTGACTGCTTTTGCCTGTGAAAAATCCTATCTCAAGTTCAAAGTCCAATTCCTGGGTGGGGCCAAATGCGGGAAGGTCGGCGTCGGAAGCCTTCGTTTGTCCCTTCGGACGTCGAATAGGCTCACCACTAACCACAACGCTCGATGCCCGTCCGTTGTAGCCGATCGGGACATGCCGGTAATTCGGCAACAGAGGCGGCTGGTCGGGCCTGAACATACGTCCGACGTTGCTAGCGTGGTGGATTCCTGAATAAAAATCGACGAACGCATTGATCGTCATCGGTAAAAGGATCTCTACCGAGTCCACCGATCGGAGCGCTCTCTTTCTTATTGCCTCATCATCTCTTAGGACACCGTTATCGACGGCAAGCAACTCAAAGAGCTGATGTCGGATTGCAGTGAGGCTCTTTCGGCCACCCGCTTCCAAGACCTCCTGAAAGTCGCAGGCAAAGCTGTCGTCTCCACCTTTTAGCAGACCTGCGTGGCACAGTTCGTAAAGATCGACTAATGTGTCGCCGATTCGAACCGCGATCGATCCATGGGGCGCCCAATCGTTGCAGGCATAGGAACAAAAAGGTAGGTTCTGGATAGGGAAGTCACTGTCGGAAGGAACCTCGATCCAGCTCTTCGCGCCGGGTTGGTGGGTGTGGTCCAGATTCATAATTGATGGGCTCTCAAGTCAGAGATTGGTTCTTCGACGCTACACGATCCGATTCCGATGAACAGGTCTCGGGCCTCATCGATTTGCTCCAGGTTGGCCGCGTAATCTCGAAAGGCAACTTCGGTATCGGTAAAGCGAAAGTCGTCGACTGATTCCGAATCGAGGATCGCTGAAATCTCGCTGGTCGCCAAGTCTTGGGCGAGGGCTAAGGTTGCCGCCACCAGCACGTTCAAAAAGCCGTGCATCTTCGTTGCGACTTCTTCGCGATGGCTCCGGAACGGATGATGGAGTCCCGCTGTCAACTTGAACGGCAACTCCAGCTGGACACATTCCCGGATGAATCCAGCAAGGTCCATTGACATAGGATACGCATCGACCTGCAGTCCGCCCGTTCGCGCCTTGGCGCCAAGCCAATCTCGTTCTGCAAGGAGGCTGAGCGCATCCAGCACGTCCGGCCCCCAAGGAACCTCGCCATAGACCTCAACTTGATTGAACGATTGGAGCTTTTGAAGGTAAGCCGGGAGCTCTGCGAGATCGGGCAAACGTACTTCGTAGGCCTCGATGTCGGCTAACGATCCGCTCTTATCCAAGAACTGCGTCATCTTCTCCGCATCATGAACCAGAGCATCATCCAAGCTTCCATCATTGAGACCAACGACTGCGACGGGTATCGGCTGGCCCGCAGGATGCTTCGCCAGTTCGCGCCCCAAGCTTTCCAACTGAGTGCTGGAGCAGACAAATCGGTCCATTATCTGGCTCTCGGCCCCAGACCGGTGGCGAAGGTATTCGGCAACCGCTGCCTCCATGTCGAGTCGTGCAGGAGGAAACAGTCCGGCATAGTCGAACACTTGCTCTAATAACCGCTCCAAAGAGCCTTTCATCTGGCTCATTCTACTTTGCGGCACTGAATGGCAGCATCCGCAGAGTTCGACTGGATGACCCTGGGCGGTAGTCCCAAGGTCAAAGGATCATGACGGGTAAAATGAACGCCTCATTCGGGTGTCGATGGTGTGCCCACAGGGACTTTTACCATGGCAAAACTCAGAGTACTCATCGCGGACGACGACCCCATTATTCGCCTCGATCTCAAGCAGATGCTCGAGAATCTTGAGTATGAAGTCGTCGCAGAGGCTGGCGACGGTCAGCGGGCCATCGCCTCGGCACGAGAGTCCAAACCCGATGTGTGCATTTTGGATGTGAAGATGCCAGTTATGGACGGAATCGAAGCCGTTTCCATCATCACGGAAGAGAATATCGCCCCGACCATCCTACTCACAGCCTATTCCGATCGCGAACTGGTAGATCGGGCAAAGGACGCTGGTGTGTTCGCCTATTTGGTGAAGCCGTTCAAGCCAAGCGATCTTCCCCCTGCGATCGAAGTGGCTCGCAGCCGCTACGAACAGAACCTACAGTTGAACAAGGAAGTCGCGAGCCTGGAGGAAAAGCTCGAAACGCGAAAGATCATCGATCGCGCCAAGGGGATTCTGATGGAAGAACAGAACATCAATGAATCTGAGGCGTATCGGCGGATCCAACTTCAATCGATGAACCTGCGAAAGTCGATGAAAGAGGTGGCCGAGGCCATCATTCTCGCCAAGAGCATCTAGCGCATAATCAACCCATGTCCGAAAGGTTGTGGGCGCCTTGGCGAATGAGTTACATCGAACAACCTTCGACGGGTACGGACGAAATCAACATATTCGTGGAACTCCCGGCTCAATCGGACGATCGTGCGAATCTCATCTTGTGGCGTGGGCGAACCGCTTTCGTCATGCTGAACGCCTATCCTTACACCAACGGTCACCTGTTGATTGCTCCCTACCGCCAGACACCGAATCTAGACGAACTGGACGATGCCGAATTGCTCGAGATCAACCAGCTGTTGGCGAAAGGAGTGAGTTGGGTGAAGGACGCTTATCGGCCAGATGGCTTCAATATCGGCATTAACATGGGGCGAGCCGCTGGCGCTGGAATTCCCAACCACATCCACTGGCATATCGTGCCCCGATGGAGCGGCGACACGAATTTTATGACTACGGTTGGTGAGGTGAGGGTACTTCCCCAAACGCTTGAGGACAGCTACGACCGACTGAAGAAAATCGCTGATGCAAACCCTTGAGGAACTGCGGCTGCGGGCGCTTAACTGTCGCGCGTGTCCGCTTGCCGAAAAACGCACGAACGTCGTGTTCGGCGAAGGCAATCCTGCATCACCCCTGGTTCTGGTGGGTGAAGGTCCTGGAGACCAAGAAGACAAATCCGGACGTCCATTCGTGGGCCGTGCGGGTCAATTGTTGGATAAGGCGCTTGCCGACTGCGGTCTGGATCGCGCGAAGGTCTATATCTGTAACACAGTGAAGTGTCGGGCTGCCGACTGGTCGTCGGGCCGACCGGTCAACCGTCCACCCGAACCCGCTGAGACTCAGGCATGCCGTCAATGGCTCATTCCCCAGCTGGGCTTTATCAAGCCCAAGGTGATTCTGTGT
>CAMLEL010000205.1 GCA_946478935.1 uncultured Armatimonadota bacterium | reverse complement strand
GCCAGGACTGGCGCACCGGAATGGATTGCGCCGTCCGCATATGGAATTGGATGCCCCTTCCGTTGAATGGCCATTGCCACCTGTCTGACCGCTCGTGGAGCATTTGGAACGAAGTGGAATCCAACCAGACCTTGGATTGATGCCGGAACATCGATCGCGAAAGTGACGACGACAGATGAGCCCTCCGCCCGAATGTACTGCCCTTTCCCAATGAGCAATTCGACTTCACGGATTGGGTCCTTTTTGCTTGGTGGCAGCGAGATAGGTGGTGTCTTCCTGCCCTCGGGCATGCCGAGCCGGACCCAATCCTGGATTTGACTCAGTTCGGGCGGCGTCAGTCCTTCAATAGCGGAGAATTTGCCGAAGTCCGAACTGGCATCGATGGGCGGCATTTGAGACGTCAGAGCGACCTGCCGAATCAGCACATGGTGTCGGCGGGTTTGCTCAAAAGTCGAAAGCTCAAAGGGTCCCATGCCACCAGCCTGATGACACGGCGTGCATTTACGTTCGAGGATCGGCCGAATATGTTCCGCATAGGTCGGCTTTTTCTGGCGGATCGGGATGGCGCTGACCGCCATCATGGCGGTCGGAAGCATGGCCAACATTAAGTGCGCAAGCTTCACACCGATTTGCGGTCCCGTAAGATGAAGACGGAGTACGGCTCAGCCACAAGCTGGTGGAATGAAACGCTTCCAACGAACATCCGCTCAATGAAACCATGCCCCTGTGCTCCAAGAATGAGAAGTTCGGATTGGTTCTGTCGCATCTGTTCCGCAATCACTTTGTTCGGACTTCCTTCTTTGACCACAAAGTCAGCCTTGTATCCGTGTTGAGCCAATCGCCCGACCAAAGCTTGAGATCTCTCCTGCAACTGTTCTTCGATGTATTCGTGAACACGGCCACCGAGTGCGGGAATGTTTGCGTGAAGTAGTTCTGCCTCCTTGTCCGAAACGCCGTAGGCAGTGACGACATGGATGTGCGAAATCCCCCTTGGGGCCATCGTCAAGAATTGGTCAATCGCCCGTCCGGCATATTCGGAGTGGTCGGTTGCAAGGGTCGCCACCACCGGGCCTGACTCAAGGACGCCCTCCTTGGCAACCAAAACAGGGATTCGTGAGCTGGAAACGATGCTGCGACTCATACTGCCGGTGAATGTGGTCGCAAGGAACCCCTTCCGCGTGCTGGCGACTGCGATTAGGTCTGCCTTGACCGCTTCAGCTCGATCCAGAAGCATGATCGTACTGGGGCCCGAAAGGACCTCGGTATCCGCTTCCAGTCCGAAAGTGCGCGCGATTTGCTGCGCATCCTCGACGGCTTCCAGGCCGGCGTGGCGCAAACCTTCCACAATCTGGTTCGTCGGCTCCATGGTGGGAGCCACGCCGAATGACGTATAGGGCATCACCAAATCGGCAACGTTGAGGAGCGTCGCCTTCAGGTCGGGAAACTCCATTCGCGCCAAGAGTCGAACTGCGGGCTCAGCGAAACCGGCCGCATCCACGCCAACGATTGCTTTCACAGCCTATTTTGGTTTCGTATGGTCGAAATTTGCTAGGCACGATGCAGGATCGCTCCATGAGCTTAACCGGGTTAGTCGTTGACTTTGATAATTTTTTGCGATTCCCCCGCATTCCAACGTTACTTGGGTGTAAGTTGGACGTATCTCGTTCGAGAATGGGCCAAACGCTAATCGCCATATGAATACCGCTTTTCCTCTGCTCGCCGTTGCCATCGCCGTGATTGCGTTGGTATTGTCCCCGCGACCGACCAAGCGACCGGAAGGCGGAAGCTCGGTTTTCGCTATTCTCCTTGCCGCCGGCGTTGTCATTGCGGGATTCATCTGGAAGGACGACTATGCGTTCATGCTGCCAGCGGCCGTGGCTTGCGGCATCTCCATTCTCTTGGCGGTGGGGCTGAGGTTGGTAGAGTCCTATCGCGATGGCTCAGCCGCCGCCGCGATTGGCATTGCCGCGGGCCTCGCAGGCGTTCTTCAGTGGACTGACCCCTCACAGCGCGACGTCATCCAGTTCGCAGTATTGGTGGGGCTGACCTTCGGCGCATGGTTGGTTGGAGACCTTCATTCCCAAAAACTTTCGTTGCCGGCGGCAACGGCAGCTTTTGCCATCGTCATCCTGGCCTCGGACTTTTTGGGAGGAAAGGCGCTGCAAAACGAAGTGGGCAACCTGGCTGGCACGATCATGGGAGTGGCGGCTGCGATCGCGGCCCTGATTGGCCTGGTCTCCAATCGGTCAGAGAAGCGGGGTTCGCAATTCTTGGAGTTTCTACCCGGATGGCTCGGCGTGTTCATCCTGTTGATCCTGGGTTATGTGGCCGGCACCCGGCTCGTCGAGAGCACTGAGGCATGGCTGATCTTCGATGGTGCCGTGTTGGCAGCGGCCATCACGCATTGGTTGGTCCGACCGGAGGCCCAAGAAGATTCCTTTTCCGTTGTGATTGCCGCCGTAGTTTGGATCGGTATTGCCACGCTCGCATTCTCTTACCAGCGGGGTTTCGGGATGTCACTCGCTGCGCTCGGGGCGGTTCTGACTCTGCTGATGTTCGGCAACCATCGGGCGCTTTTGGCAGTTGGGCCACTCCTGGGCCTGGTTTTCTATCGGGTACTTCGTGAATCGCATGTCGACGCTGTGCGAGCGCTGGATATTGGTCAGCACTATGCGGTGATTGGACTCGCGTTCGGAATGGTTGCCGCATTGCTTCCGGGTGAATGGATCGCAAGGCGTCAACGCGGCGGCGCTGAAACGAGCGTCGGGCGGCTGCTTTGGGCAATCGCCCTGGGCGCGCTGCCCGTCGCGATGGCGGTAATTTTGGGAGCCAAGGGGATGGTCGGATTCGTGGCAGGTCTTGGGTTCGCTGCCTTTGTTGAAGCTCTCCGGGGAGCGAGTACGCCATTGCCCATTCTTTTCGTCGGTGGCAGCGCCTCAATCGTGGTTGTCAGCTACGACTGGCTTGCGAAGCTGCTCGATCTCACGCGCGAGTCCAAGCAGATTGCGTTTTACTGGATCGCCGGGTGCGCCCTCGTGCTCGGACTGCTTATCGCGCTGATGTCTCGACCGGATCCATCTCCATCGGAGCAATTGTCATGAGTCCAAGATTCGTCACACGTGCCGCTGCCTCGACACGAGCGTTAGCGATGATCGTCGGTTCGATGCTTGCGGCGGCTCTCCTCTCGTTCGGGATTACCGAGGAAGTCGCAATCGGTGGATTGGAAGGCAAAGTCACCCTCAAGGAGAATGGTCGTGCGATTAAAGGGGTGGTGGTCAACATCAGCCCGACGAGCGAACACGAAAATGATGCTGCGCGCCGCAAAACGCTTGAAACGGATGCTGATGGCCGGTTCCTCATTAAGAACTTGCCGGCTGGTGACTACACCATCTATGCGTATGGTGTGGCCCATCGATTGGATGCTCAGCGGATCAGTGTAGCGGAAGGCGAGCCGACCTCTGTTGAACTCGCCATGAATCCTGACGAGCCATATCTCAATTTGAATACGAGTCAGAGGGTCTTCCTACCGAGCGAGTCACCGAGTTTTCAGGCCGACGGATTCCTTGCCAATGAAACCATGGCCGTCGACGTCTATCGACTCAATCTGACGGAAGTGGTGAAGAAGGGCAGCATTCGGAATCTGCTCGAAGCCTTCTCAAGGTACGCGAGAACGCCTCAGGATCCGGCGACCTTCGGTCAAAAAGTTCGCTCGCTGAAGCACGAAATCACGAAGCGCGATGCTGAGGGCGTCTTTGTCGAGGCGGTTGCGCTCGATCCGCTTCCGCAAGGCTTCTATTGGATTCGATGCCGAGCTGGCAAGGTTGACCGTGGAGCATTCGTGAATGTTTCAAAGATCGGCATGGTTGCAAAAGCAGGCGAAAAGCAGTCGATGTGCTTTGTTGCGGATCTTGAAACAGGTCAGCCGATCGAGCGCGCGGCGATCGGCCTCGCGACCGACGGGGGTCTCAAGCAGATCGGTCTCACGGCTCCAGATGGGCGACTGCCGGTTCAGAGATCGCAAAACAGTCAACAGCTCCTGGTTGCCAAAAAGGACGACTCAGTTGCCGTGGTCGATTACTACGTTGACTCTGACGAGTCTACGGATGGCGCCGGACGCGTTTTTCTGTATTCGGATCGGCCTGTTTACCGCCCCGGGGATCAGATTCAATTCAAGGGAATTGCTCGCGTCCTATCGGGCGTCGATTTCCAAGTTCCTCGACAAGGCGTGGTCAAGTGCGAGGTGCGGGATCCTGATGACAACCTCGTCCACTCCTTTAACGCCGCGGTGTCGGCGCGGGGGACCTTCCACGGGAAATTCACGCCAAACAGAGAGTCCAAACCGGGTGTGTACACGCTCGTGACGGACGGTCCGGGAGGCGAGGGTCGCTTGGATATCCGCCTTGCCGCCTATCGAAAGCCCGAATTCAAAATCACGGTCAAGCCGGAGAAATCGTTCTACGTCTTCGGTCAGCGTGCTCAATTCAAAATTTCCTGTGAGTACTACCACGGGGGACCGGTTGTGGGAGCCAAGATTTCGGCATACGTCTCCCGTAGCCCAAGGTGGTCCTGGGAATCGGAATATGGCGAAGAGTATGCCGATGAAAGCGGATCGGGCGAAGGAGTGGAGGACATCGAGTCTGTATCCGATGCCAATGGTGAGGCGATCATTTCGTTCGATACGAAGCGGCCCGAAGAGCAGATTTACGGTTCCGACACGGATTACACCTATAACGTCCTGGTTTCAGCGGCTGACGAAGGTGACAAGTATTTTGAGGGCAGCGGAAGCGTCAAGGTCACGCGTGGGCTGTTCGAGACGTCAATCGAGACTTCAGACTATCTGGGCCAAGTCGGGCAATCGGTCGAGTTGACCGTGAAAGCAACGTCTCATGAAGACGGTCAACCCATTGCGAATCAGCAGATCCGCGTCGTGGCGGGCGAGGACAATTGGTCGGGCGATAAGGTCACCTTTGAGCCGATCGAGACGCTCAATGCGACGACTGATTCGGAAGGCGTCGCCAAGCTAAATTACGCGCCGAAGCAGCCTGGGTCGCTGGTTTTCAAGGCAATCGCGGTGGATGCGATGAAGAACGAGATCGAGTCGAGCGCCTACTTTTACGTTGAAGGCTCTGGAGTCGCCATGCGTCCGGGAGGCAAGTTGGCAGTAACCCTCGATCAGAAGAATTATGAAATCGGGGATACCGCAAAAGCTCTGATCCAAACCGATAAACCAGGCGGCTTCGCTCTC
>CAMLEL010000204.1 GCA_946478935.1 uncultured Armatimonadota bacterium | reverse complement strand
AACGGTTGAGGTCACTCTGGCAATGAGCACGTTTTCGAGGTTGCGTGTACCCCCGATAACGGCGTCGCCGGGCCGTTTCGGAACGGGAACGGATTCGCCGGTCATCGCGGCCTGGTCGATGCTTCCGTGGCCCTCGAGGACCACTCCATCAACGGGCAGGGCCTCGAAGGGCGGAACTTTGATGTGATCGCCGATCTGCAGTTCCTCAACGAGGACAGTCTCCTCGCCCTGTTCGGTGATGCGAACGGCGTTGCTTGGGCGCAGTTTGACCAATCCCTCAATCGCTGACTTTGTCCGCGTCATCGCAAGGGACTCCAACGTACTGCTGAGGCTAAATAGAAAGAGGAGCGCGGCGGCATCGGTCGATCGGCCCACGGCGACCGCTCCGGCCGCCGCCAGAACCATCAAAAAGTTGACATCGATCGACCGCTCACGAAGGGATTCCCAGGCTGCCTTCAGCGCAAAGTAGCTGCCGAACAGGACGGCAAATATGGGAATCCATGGATGGATGTCAAAAAATGAGAGAACCAGCGCAAGCCCACAAAGCGTGGTGAGAACGATTTGTGGGTCTCTCAGAAAGCGCATGAATAAGCTTGGCAGATCAGGTCGTTTGCGGGGTATGACCCCTTGCCACACCCCGCGCCCGACCGTTCAACTTCAAACTCCGGCGACCTCGGTTTCAGTCTCCTGATAGCCGACCGGCCTGGGTCGGTGGTGGTCGTCATCGCGATCCCCACGACGTCTCAACGCCTTACCGAGAGCGATGGACGCATCGTCGAAGATCGTGTACGAACAAGGGATTACGACGAGCGTCAACAGCGTGGACAGGGAGATGCCACCAATGATGATGATGCCGATCGTTTCGCGGAACTCGGAACCACGTCCGATCGCGAGCGCAACGGGAAGCATGCCCAAGATCAGGGCAAGGGTCGTCATCATGATGGGCCGCAACCGGGTTGGACCCGCCTCAACCAAGGCATCGTGGCGATTCCGGCCCCTCGCCCGCAGCGTGTTGGTGTAGTCCACGAGAAGGATCGCGTTTTTACCCACCAAGCCGACGAGACATATCAATCCGATGAAGCCAATGATGTTCAGACCCTTGTTCGTGATCATCAGCGCAACGAGTGCACCGACGAATGCCTGCGGCTGGGCCAATTGGATCACCAATGGATAAAGGAGGTTGTCGTATAGCGATGCCAAGAGCATATATACGAGGACCAAACCAAGGCCAAGCGCTCCAAGGAGGAAGCCCATCTCACGACTCGTCGCATCGGCCTGTCCCAATGGCTTGACCTTCACGCCTTCCGGAATCAGTTTTTCGTTGGCAATCACCTGATCAATCTCCAATTGAACGGTGCCAGCTGCATAGCCTTGGAGCAGGTCGGCGGTCAGGCGAACTTCGTCTTCCCGGTTTCTCCGGTCGATCTTGTCCGGACTGGTGCCCGGCACAGTGTCGACAACCGAACTGAGGTAGATCGGGTTGCCGTTGGAGAACTTAACGGGAAGTTTGTCGAGCGTCGATGCATCGTTGCGCGACTCAAGATCAAGCATGACGCGGACTGGATACTCCCGGCCGGCCAAACGCAGTTTGGTGCTGTCGTCGCCTTCATAAAGAAGGCGCATCGCTCCGGCCACGTCCGCTACGGTCATGCCGTAGTTGGCAAGCTTTGTCCGGTCCGGCTTGATTCGAAGCTCGGGTTTACCGGGCTTGGACGAGATTTCAGCGTTGATGACGCCTCGAACCGCACCCGAGTCGAGCCGCCGCTTGATGGCGGCAGCCGTCTCGATGGAAAGGTTGCGATCGTCGGACGCGAACGACATTTGGATCGGTGAGCCGAAGCCCTGGCCGCTGTTGGCAGCGACGGTTACAACCGCGCCGGGAACGCGACCGATGGCCGCGACCAGATCCGAAGCGACTTTCTGGTCGGAAACGGTTCGGAGCTTCTCGCCCTTCTTGTTGCCGATGATCGCCTTCTTATCGAAGAGCGTGACCGTTACACGGGCATACTGCGAACCTTGGTTGCCGGTGTCGCCAAAACCGCCTGCGCCGAGCGTTCCCACTTGGCTTCGGACGAACTTGGCATCCGGGTGCTTGGAGACAACTTGCTCGACTCGCTCGACCACTCGTTGGGTGCGCTCCAGACTGGAGCCCGGCGGCAGTTGGATGCTGACCATGACCTGACCGCCGTCACTTTCGGGGAAGAATCCGCCCTTGAAGACGGCTTCGCCTTTCCAGTCGGCATAGACCTTGCCAATGATTGCCGCCGTCGGGAAGATCAGACCAAACGCCAGTGCGCTTGCGATCATTCGCATCTTGGCTTGGGGCTTGAACAGGTTCGCGATGATCGCAGGAATGCCCATCACAATCATGGCGACCAACAGTCCGGCAAGGGGAGCGAGGAACAGCTTAATTCCGAAGCCCATGGGCAAGGGACCGAACAAGACGGCGAGGGCCACCAGGATTCCGATGCCGAAATACAGGCGCGTGACGATTCGGCTGCTGCTATGCCGCCAATAGTTGAGCCCAAACACGCCGATGCCCAACAGCACGGCGACGGCAACCATCGGCACGGTCTGGCCGACTGCAGCCTGGATGTTTGGTGCGAAGCTGCCGCCGATGAACATGAACACGGCAAACAGCACGACGTTGCCAGTGATGAACACGAACCAACGGTGATTCAATGCCCATTCAAGCACACGGCGATAGAAGTTCTCGAGCCTGCCGAAGTTCCGCTCGAACCAGTTGGCGAATCCGCCGGTTGGATGCTCAACGTCCTCACCCTTGCGGTACCAGCGAGAGGCAAGCATCGGAGTGACGACGAAGGAAACGAACAGGGAGACGACGACACAGGCGGCGAATGAGAGCGCCAAGGGTCGGAAAAACTGTCCAACGATGCCGCCCATAAAACCGATTGGCAGGAACACGACGACGTCGGCCAGAGTGATGGCGATGGCCGCAAGGCCGATTTCGCCACGACCATTCAGCGCCGCATCCCGTGGATCTTCACCCATTTTAAGGTGGCGGTAAATGTTTTCGAGGACGACGATCGCATCATCGACCAACACGCCGACGGCCAGTGACACCGCAAGCAGGGTCATGTTGTTCAGCGTGAATCCGAACAGCTTCATCGCGATGAACGTCGCGAAGATACAGAGCGGAATCGCGATCGCCACAATCAACATTCCGCGGAAGTTGTGCAGGAAGATGTAGACAATGGCGGTGACCAAAAAGATGCCCAAAACGATGGAGATTTGAAGGTCCTCCAGCGAGCTGGTGATCTGGGTCGCCTGATCAAATGTCTTGGTGAACGTCAGGCCATATTGGTCGCCCAATTGCTTGGTGAGAGCCTCAGCCGCTTGCGATATCTCGACCGCGTTTCCTTCCTTGGTCTTCTGGATTACGATCGAGACAGAGTCCTTGCCGCCGAGTCGGCTGTAAGATCGACGCTCGATGGCGGTGTCCTCGATGGTGGCCACATCAGAGAGCTTCACCATCTTGGGCTGGGAGTTCATCTGAGTGTTGTCCCGCACGGAGATGACCGTGTCCTGAACGTCCTCGATTTTCTGGAAATCAGCCGGAACGCGGATCGCGATTTCCTGATCGCCGTTGATTATTCTTCCGGCAGGAAGGTTTTGCGATGAATTGCGAACAGCAGCTAAGACATCGTTAGCTCCGATTCCATAAGCCGTGAGACGATCTGGTCGAATCCGGACTTGGATCTCCCGCTGATCGCCACCGGTAGCCGACGCTGCGCCAACTCCGGGAATCTGGGCGAACCGATCTTCCAGAACGTTGTCGGCAAGGTCGCGGAGTTCCAGGCTGGACAATCGCTGGCTCGCGACCGAGTAGAACAGGACTGGCTCACTGCCGGATTCGAGCTTGATGACAGTGGGCTTGTCAGCGCCGTCCGGTAGCGAGTTTACAACTTGGTCAACCTTGGAACGGACGTCATTCAGCGCGACGTTTTGATCGGTTCCGAGTTCCAGAGCGACGGTGACGGTCGAGATACCCTCTTGGGAAGAACTGGTGACTTCGCGCAAACCGGCGATGCCCGCAACAGCCTCCTCAAGCTTGCGGCTGACCAGTTCCGCGACTTCTTCCGGACCCGCGCCCGGATAGGTCGTCAAGATGGTCACGGCACCGAATGAAACATCCGGGTTTTGCTCGACCCGCATGCTTCGCAGGCTCATGTAACCCATGAGCATCGCGGCCAGCATCAGCATCAGAACGAATACTGGCCGTTGAATTGCTATTTTTGTGAGACCCACAGACTAGACTCCTTCCTGCTTGGTCTGATCGAGCTTGATCTTGGCGCCGTCATCGAGTGATGTCTGGCCCGCCACGATAACCTGCTGACCGGCGGTCAAGCCGGTAACCTGGATCACCCCATTCGTGCGAAGGCCAGATTGGACCGGTACTTGCTTGGCTTTGTCACCACTGACGACGAACACGACGTCTTTTCCGCCGCGCTTAACGATGGCATTGGTGGGGACGGTGGCGGCGTTGTTGATGGTACGGAGGACGATATCGCCAGTGGCATACATCCCCGGTTTCAATGCCGTGGTGTCGCCGGTGAAAGCGACCCGCACCTTAAAGAGTCGGCCCACTGTTTCTCCAGCGGGGCTCACAGCGCGGACGATGCCGGTGAACTTCATTCCGTTCAGTGCGCTGACTTCAATAGTCACAGGGCTGCCGAGTCCGATTTTGTCAATGTTGGTCTCGGGAACCTCGCCTTCAAAGTAGCTGCCTTCCTTGCCGACGATGCGAGCGACCGGAGTGCCGGGTCCGACCACTGTTCCCGGCTGCACTGGATTGCCAGCAATCTTGCCGCTGAACGGCGCCTTAATGGTGGAGTCGGCGATGGCCTGACGGGCAATGGTGACCTGGGCTTGAGCGGACTGCATCTGGGCTCTGGCTGAGTTCACCTGGGCGCGGGCGGCCTGGACCTGCTCATTCAGATTGACGTCCAGCGCCTGCTGGGCTTTTGCACTCCGGACGGCCTCTTCTGCCTGCCGGACTGCTTCCCGCGAGACCTCGATATCTTCGGTCCGGGTGCTGAGCGCCAATTGTCGCTGCAATGCGGCGTTGTAATTGGCCTGCGCCGTGTCATAGGCCAGCCGATATTGTTCAAGCTGAGCCTGGGCGACAGCTCCTTCGGCAACGAGACGGGTGTACCGATCCAGGTCCTTTTGTGCCTTGTCGAGCGCAGATTTCGCTTGTCGGACACTCCACTCAGCTTGCGAGCGCTCC
>CAMLEL010000203.1 GCA_946478935.1 uncultured Armatimonadota bacterium | reverse complement strand
GGCAACGTACTTTTTTGCTCCACGAGGCGTATGTAGGGCAATCCCACCCGGGAGACAGATCTGGCCACCGTGACTGTGCCCGGAAATCTGCAGGCTGGGTCCATGCGGAATCTCCTTTACGAAGTCTGGCTCATGCAGAAGCACAACGGTGTTGCGATCACCCTCGACGAGGTCGGGTCGATACTGATTCTTCAGAGCGTCGTCCAATCCCCAAAATCGGATGCCGCTCAACTCGGTCACTTCATTTCGTAACAGCCTCACCTTCGATCCCGATACGGCTTTGACGACCCGCTCGAGGTTTGGCGTGGTGTAGTCATGATTGCCAAGAATTCCCAGAACAGGACCCGCAAAGGCATCCAATTCAGCCAGGGTCCGCTGGACATTTTGGAGGCGCCCAGTCGAAGCGGAAGTCAGGTAATCGCCGACACACACGATGACGTCCGGCTTGTTCTCGATCAGCAGAGCGATGGCAGATATGGCTCGTTCCACCGCTTCGCTGTCATCGAGGTGCAAGTCTGCCAACACTCCCACGCGAATCCCGTCGGCATCCCACCGGGGAAGGTGCACAGTTCGTTTGACTAATTCGACCCTACTGCTGCCGTGGTCTCCATAGGCAAGCGTGGCGAACGCTGTCGCGCTGCCGACTCCGGCATACTTAAGAAAAGTCCTCCGGTTAACCTTTTTGTCGGGGGCCGCCATGACTCGATTCAACGCACGGGATTGGAGATGAATTCCCTTTAGTTCACTGCTTCCATGACTTGTTGCGCAATCTGGGGAGATCCGAATGGCGGCATCAGATACAGCCCTTGGGCCATGGTTTTGATCTTGGCCGAGAGGCGCTGAGCTTCTTCAATTCCAATTGCAAGGGAAGATGATTCATCCGGCGCGTTTGCCATGCGGTGCCGAAGCCAGTCTGGAATCTCGACCCCAGGCACCTCGTTGTGCATGAAGTCGCAGTGCTTTTGACTCTTGAGTGGCAGCACACCAACGAAGATCGGGATGCCGAGACTGCCGCATGTCTCCACTGCCTGCGTGGCAACGGCCTCATCGAAAACCGGTTGCGTGTAGACCACATGGGCGCCAGCGTCGACTTTTCGTTTTAGGCGGTCCAGTTCCAGTTCGACGTCGATCGCCAATGGGTTATAGGCGCAGGCAATCGTAAATGCGCATTTCACTCCCACGCTGTAACCAGCAAGGTCGATGCCTTCATTGAAGCGCGATAGGATGCGAACCAGTCCAATCGCGTCGATATCGAACACGCTCGTGGCCGAGGGATAGTCGCCGATGTTTGCCGGGTCGCCTGTTACTGCCAGGATGTTCCGCACGCCAACCGCATGGCAACCCAACAGGTCTGCCTGAATGGCCAGCAGATTTCTATCGCGGCAGGAAAAGTGCATCGTTGCTTCGATTCCGACGCGACTTTGAATCAATGACGCCACCGCTGATGGATTCATTCTGAGCCTGGCCCGAGCTCCGTCGGAAATATTGATCACGTCCGCGCCCGAGATCTTCAGGGACTTGCAGTTAGCGATCAGCTTGTCGATTTTCAGTCCTCGCGGAACGTCCATCTCCACAGCCGTCACGAACTTTCGGCCAATTTTCTGGGCTAGCTCACTCGGCTCCGATTCCGGTAGAGGCGCTTTCTCTCGCTCCGTTGTGACCGCGCGCGCTCGAAGCTTTGGCTTCGTGCCTCGCGAGCCAAGATACTGCGCGAGGTGACGGATGTGCTCAGGCGTGGTCCCGCAACAGCCGCCGATCAGTTTGGCGCCCTCTTCCACCAATCTGGAGGCTGCCTTTGCGAAGTACTCGGGATGCGTGTCATAGGTCACGTGGCCCTTTACCAACTGCGGCATACCCGGAGTTGGAAAGGCAAGAATCGGGAGATCGGTCGTTTCGGAGATCATCCGGACCAGATCAAGCATCCGCTGGGGTCCTACGATGCAATTGGCACCCACTGCGACTACGCCAAGATCATTCATCTGGGAAGTACAACGAACCGGCAACCCTTCGGCAAGCATTTCCCCATCTTCGATGTAGGCTTTACTGACAATGATAGGGAGGCCAGTGACTTCGTGCAACGCCTCAACAGCGATCTGAAGCTCGGCCATGTCGATGTAGGTTTCCAGAATGAAGCCGTCGACGCCGCCCTCTTCAAGGGCCAAGGCTTGCTCCTTGATTGCTTCAGCCACTTGATCGGCGGTGATGTGACCAATCGGCTCTATTGGCTTCCCAATTGGCCCGATTGCTCCCAAGACCACGCCCTCCTCGCCGGCGGCTTCCCTTGCGAGCCTTGCACCGGCCAAGTTCAGGTCGCGAACATTGATCCCACGACCCTCCAATCGGATGGAATTGGCTTGAAACGTGTTTGTTTCAACGAACGTAGAGCCAGCCTCGAAATAGGCACGGTGAACTTGCTCCACCAAATCAGGGGCAAGTAGGTTTGCCAGGTCGTATGGCTGATTCGCGAACCCAAGCGCCGCCAGACAGGTGCCGTTGGCACCGTCGCCGATGAGAATATCGGACTCAAGCGCCCGCAGTAGTCGCACCGTAAAAGGTTACCTTTCTAACCTAATTTCCTTTCGCTTCCGCCTCGGCAGACCGCAAGATTTCAAAGGCCGTTAGGCGAAACCGCTGCAAAGCCTCCAATTCGTCGGACTGAAGGGAGAATTTCGGTCGACTCGGATTAAGAGCGCTCATCAGATGACCCGGATCCGTACAATCATTCAACCCGTAAACATGTCCAATTTCGTGGGCGACAATGTTAACCAGACAATCCTCATTCAACTCTTGGCCATTGGGCATACGCGTCCGAGCTACGATCGTGGCTCGATATTCCGGCTTGGCCTCCCCACTTTCGCCTCTTCCCACAAAGCGAGACTGTGAGCAGTAGCCCCCAACTGGAGTTCCCCCGATGTTCACTTCCGCCTGATAGACGATGGTAACGTCCGCGCTCTCGGCCCTGTCAGTCCGTTCCAGCGAGCCGCTTCCCAAGACTTCATTCCAAAATGCAATCGCCCGTTCTGCCGACTTTTCTTGTGACTTGGAGGCAACCTCGTGCTCAACAAAAACCTTGAGACCCTGGTCATGAAGGATGAGGCGCGAGTGAGCGACTGATTCACCCAGATTGCCCGATTCGAATTGAATTCGTGACTGATCCAAGTGATGCATTGCTCCGGGCAGGTAGGCGGAAGAATCGAACCTGTTGCGCGCCAACGTGGTCCCCGCGGCAAGGACAACGGTGCAGAGGAGCGTGATCGATTTCCAGCGATTCATGATCAGAGCGGCGCCGAAATTCTTTCCGGCCCATTAAACTGATCGGCGTATCCAATAACCTTCCGCAGGCGAAATTCCGTTCGAATTGCGCTTTTTAGGCAGGAATTTTTGAGTCGGGATCAAGAAAACTAAGCCATATGGACCAGGTCAGAGTCGGCCTCATCGGATGCGGTGGATTTCAGCGCTATCGAGTCGGCAATTTGTTAAAGGTAAAAGAGGCCGAAATCTCGGCTCTTGCTGACACGTCGGACGCTCAGATTGAGCTGATGAGAGCGGCTCACCCATCCACCGCGAGCCTGCCCAGCTATTCCGACTATCGGGAGATGATCGATAAAAATGCTCTCGATGCGGTGTTGATTGCTACACCCCACACGCAACATGTCGAGCAGATTCTCTACTGCCTGGACAAAGGCTTGCATACGCTGTGCGAAAAGCCGATGGTTACCAGCACCGCTGACGCCCACCGTGTCATTGCTGCACGTGACAAATCCGGAAAACAGGCGATGGTGAGCTATCAAAGACACTTCCAAGCTGAGTTCCGCTACATCCGCGATAAGATTCATTCGGGTGAGGCTGGCGAAGTTACCTACATCGCCGCGCTTCAATGCCAGGGCTGGAAGAAGGGAACGGCGGGAACATGGCGTCAAGAAATGGCTCTCAGTGGTGGTGGCCAGTTGAATGACTCTGGAAGCCACTTGATCGACATCATGCTTTGGTCCACGGGTCTCCAAGCCGCCTCCGTATCCGCCAACATCGATCATCGAAAAACTCCGGTCGACATTGATTCCGCCCTTTCTATTCGATTTCGTAATGGAGCGCTCGGAACCATTACGGTCGTGGGCGACGCCCCAAAGTGGCATGAGGACATCACCATCTGGTGCAAGCACATGATGTTCGCAATCCGCCAGGATCAAGGTTTGACCGTGACTTATGCCGACGGCAGTCGATTCAAAGCTGAAAATCTAAGCGGGAGCACATCTGCCGATCAGAATTTTATTGATGCAATACTCGGAAGAGCCAAGATCGAATCGCCATTCGAATGCGGACTGGAAGTTATCCGACTCACCGAAGCAGCATGGAAGTCTGCAGAAAATGGCGGTAACGCCGTCAGCGTCGACAGTCTCGGCTAGAACATCCAGGTAATGGCCACGCTCACCCAAGAAGAGGCCCGTGCCCACATCCTCGCCCGACAGGGCCTCTCTCAACCATTCACCGGACCACTGGACGTTCTACGCGGGATCTTTGCGATTCAGACTCAATACGCTTCATCGCTGCCCGTGGCGCTCGCGTTCCGACTGCATGATCTCGATCCTTCGTGGCACAAGCAAAAGGAGCATAGAGATGTCCTCAAGTGCTGGACGCTGAGAAGCACACTCCACGCCCACTCCGCTGACGATCATGCAGTTGCGATCGCAGCTTTACGCGACCGACTGCGAACCCGGTACGTCGAATGGTTCAAGAAAGATCTGGGAATGGATAACCGCTCGATCGCTCAGTTGGAAGTCGAAGTGTGTAGCGTCCTTGCACAAGGGCCACTCACCCGCGTGGAACTCCACCAAAGAGTCCCGAGCCTTCAAAAAATTCCTCATGCCGGATGGGGGCTCGATATCAAAGGGCTTGCCTATGCGGGTCGGATCAAGTTGATCGTCACCGAAGGCGGTCCCACCCGTTTTGCGCTGCACGACATGACGAAGACTTGGTCCAAGGAGGAGGCAATTGTCGAACTCATGCGCCGATACTTCTTCGCCTTTGGGCCAGCCACTCTCACTGACTTCCGCTATTGGAGCGGGCTGTTTGCCGCCGATATCAATCGGGCGTTCGCCCACGTGGAAGCAGAGCTAGAGGCAATAGAAGTCGAAGGCATGCCTGGCAAGCGATTCTTGTACGGTGGATTCGTGGAAGCCAAAGTTCCGAAAGTCACGATGCTTGCCAAATTTGATCCGCTGACCTTGGGTCACTTGGACAAGTCGCTCTATCTTCCGATCAAGGATCGTCCACGAGTCTTTAGAGAAGCAGG
>CAMLEL010000202.1 GCA_946478935.1 uncultured Armatimonadota bacterium | reverse complement strand
CTACAAGCGGCGCTGCTTGGAGGTGCTCTAGTATAACGTACTCAAATCTGCGATGCGCGGTGCAACAATCGGCGGGCTTCATCAGCCTGTTCGGGCGTGTCCACAGCAATGGCGCTCTCACGTCCTTCTGCCATCCGAATCCGAACCCCGTTTTCCAGAAACCTGAGTTGTTCCAAGCTTTCGGCCACCTCCAAAGGAGTCGGCTTCCAGGATGAAAACTGGAGCAGGATTTCGCGCGTGTAAGCGTAAATCCCAATGTGCTTCTTGACGGCGCCTTGACGCTCGTTCCGGGGATAAGGAATTGGATATCGGCTGAAGTATATGGCGTCTCCATCAAGAGATGTGACCACCTTCACCACCGCCGGATTGTCCAATTCTTCCGTCCTAGCCAGTGCAAAGACACTCGCCATCTGCACATCCGAACTTTCTAAAAGCGGCAGGGCGCAGGCACGAATCGTTTCCGGGTCGATGAGCGGCTCATCGCCTTGGACGTTGACAAAGAAGTCCAAGTCCAATGCTTTGGCCACCTCTGCGATCCTATCCGTGCCGGATGGGTGGTCCGCACGGGTCTTCATGCCCTCAGCGCCAAAGAATCTACATGCTTCAAGGATTTCGTCGTCTGGGGTGGCAATCACGATTCGTTCCGTAATTTCAGATCGCTGAGCCGCTTCGTATACCCACTGAACCATCGGTTTCCCGGCGAGGTCGCAAAGTGGCTTGCCCGGAAACCGGGTGCTTGCCATTCGAGCGGGGATCACGATCGCGCACGTCACGCTTCTCAGGCTACCCGGATGCTTTCGGCGTACGATAAGAGCGAAATGCCCTTTGCGCGTGTTGCGGTTCGGTTCTGGCTCCTTCCGATCTTGGCGTTCCTGCTGGGATACGGCGCTACGGTCCTTGTGTCGATCGTGAACGGCGGCGCCACGCCATTCCTCCAGATGGGAGCATTTTTTGTCGGAGTGCTTGCATCGACCTTTGGGATGATCGCCCATGTGTTCCTCGCCATTTCTGAGGTGTCGCGAGGGCCACTTCGGGAGAACGATAAGAGGAAGCTCGACCAAGCGGTCGATGGGCTTGCGCGCTGGCTTCCGGTCCAGCCAGAAGCGATTCAACGGCGATTCATCACGCACTTCGCCACTTCGCTCAGGCATGAGTCTTCAAGATTGGCTCGTCGGCGCGATCGCTCGACGAGTGCTTTCTTTGAGCACTTGGCCGAATCCCTGGATGTAACTGTGGATGTGTCCGCCACATTACGAAGCGAGTTGGAGGCGGGCAGCAAACGGAACCCGACGCCGAACCTGGCAATGGTAGCACCGATGCTCGATCGAGCTCAAAGAAAGTCGATCCTCTAGCTGGACTTGCGTGTCTGCCGAGCCCGGAGACCGTCTTGGAAAAGCTTTTCTGCCGCCTTTCGATCCTTATCTGCAATCAGCGGATTCATGCCGAAGATGTCCATGATTTTGGCATCGCCCAAGGAGATCGTGATGTTCACTGTTTCCTCTGCCGGCAGTTGAACTGCGCAGATCATCAGCCGATGGGGGAGCTGCTCCCAAAACCAGTATCGAACCCGGCTGCCCGTCACGGTGTTACCAGGCTGATCCAGCATTCGGTTATAGACCTCCAAGATCTCCTGAAGCCGCGACTCAGACGATCGGTCTTCATGATAGAGCCCTAGGGCAACGCGATTGTCGAACAGAATGGCGGCAAAGCCTTGAAGACCATTGTCCCAACCGCCACAGCTATACAGGGGGTCCTTCCAACCAGCAGGCAATTCTGAGATTCGGTAGGATTCGGGTTCAGGTCGGAACACGCGAAGCGCTGATTCAAGTGAATCGCCGATCCTCAGCTCTTCGCCCTTTCGAATCAAGCGGAGCGAAGTGCGCTTGTCAAAATTCGGTGGATCGACCTTTGCGGACGTGCTGATGGTCCGTATTGCTGGCACATCACTTTCAGTCGCCGACCCTTCTTTCACTTCCCCTGAGCAGCCGCCGATCAACAACGTCGCAAGGAAGGGGTACCAGCGTTTCATTTCAGTTAATCCACAGATTGGATGCGGTACTGGTTGACACCGTTGGGCGAAACCACGGTCACTTCATCGCCCTTATGCTTATTCAGCAGGGCTTCACCAAGTGGCGAACTGATCGAGATCAGGTCCTGTGTCGGATCGGATTCAAATGCACCTACCAGCGTGACGGTAAACTCATCGTCGAACTCGAGGTCCATCAGCGTTACCTTGGAGCCGAGGTGCGCTCCACCACTGTTATCTCTCTCTACGACCTTTGCCGTTTGGATCGCCTTTTCCAGCTCTGCGATTCGCGCTTCTAGGCGGGTTTGGTTCAACTTCGCTTCGTGGTATGCCGCGTTCTCGCGGAGGTCGCCATGAGACTTCGCCTCTCGGATTGCCTCCGCGATGCGTTGACGGGTCGGACCCTTCAGTTCATCCAACTCAGCTTTGAGCTTGGCAAGACCATCAGACGTAACTAAAATCTCGTTCGCCATGGGAACGAATATTGTAGCATTGAACCTTCGATGGCCGAGTCTAACGTCTGCGTGATCGTGGTGAGCTACAACACCCGGGAGAAGTTGCGCCGATGTTTGGAATGTATCGAAGCTCAACATGAGGTCATCGTAGTTGACAACCATTCGACCGACGGCACGGTCGAGATGATTCGGGAGCACTTTCCGCTTGTTACGCTCGTGGAGAACGACGAGAACCGCGGATTCGGCCCCGCCAACAACCAGGGCATCCATCGCATGACTCGAAAGCTGGCCCTATTCCTTAACAGCGATTGCTATGCCGAACCAGGCTCGATCAATCGACTCGCAGATGCGATGGCGACGCCGGAAATCGTCGCCTGTGGAGGACTTCTCAAGAATCCAGATGGATCGAGACAGTTGTCCGTGGCCAAGCAACTCACCCTGTGGGCGGTTTTCTTGGAGCAAACGTTTCTTGAAAGCATTTTCCGCCAGTTCGGCTTGGGCTATTGGCAAACGCCCTCGATGACTGGCCCCTCCGAGGTCGAGCAGGTGATGGGTGCCTGCCTGATGTGTCGCCCAGTTGAGATTTTTGACGAGCGATTTTCCTTGATTGCGAAGACACCGACCTGTGTCGGCGGCTCCGTCACCATGGCAAGATCTTGTTTGTGCCCGATGCTCCATTCACTCACGAGTTGGGCTCCTCAAGTTTGGGGGCAAACCGGTGGCTCTCTGTGGCTCGTTACAATCGGGGGAAAGAGTTGTATTTTCAAATTCATCACGGAGGAGTGGCTTCTTGGTTTTGCCTGGTGCTCGACCGATTTGGCGCACTCCTTCGCATGCTTGTCTGGGCGGTGGCGACGGTTGGCACACTTGGCACGATCCGAATCACGCGGGAGAAGGCAAGGCTATTCTTCCGCGTCCTTACAACGAAGATTCAGGGCCCAGATCACGCCCCTCATACTCGCCAATAATCTGGTCGGGGGGACCAACCCGGTGGATTTCACCTTCACGAAGCCAAATACACCGGTCGGCAACTCTGCGCACCGAGTCCATTTGATGTGAAACGAACAGGATCGTTCCGCCTTTGGACCGAAACTCATCGATCTGTGTATAGCATTTGCGCTCAAACTCGAAATCGCCAACAGCGAGCACTTCATCGACCAGCAAAATGTCGGCATCGACATGGATCGCGACGCTGAAGCCGAGTCGGGCCAGCATGCCGCTTGAATAGGTGCGGGTCGGCGCATGGATCTGCTCACCAATTTCGCTGAAATCGATGATCGCCTGCGTTCGCTCTCGCATTTCTTTGCGAGAAACGCCAAGGATTACGCCGTTGAAGTAGATGTTTTCAACACCGGTAAGGTCGGGATGGAAGCCCGCGCCAAGTTCCAGCAAGGGGGCCATGCGTCCCTGGACTTCAATCGATCCGGCAGTGGGCTTGTAGACTCTGGCAAGGAGCGAAAGCAGCGTGCTCTTCCCGGCCCCATTCTTCCCGATCACGGCAACACACTCACCGGGATGGACTTCGAACGAAATGCCCTTCAATACCTCGACGTGTTTCAGGTGTCGTCTTCGCCACCAAAGCAATGCGGTTTTCAACGACGCTGCCCCAGACGTGCTGAGGAGAAACTCCTTGCGAAGGTTTTTGATCTTGATTTGCCCTTGACCGCTCATGGACGTTCGACAAACCTCCACTTCATACGGTTAAAGAGCCAATAGCCAAAGATAAGGATGACAAAGGACGAAATGCCGGCCACCGTCAAATATTTCCAACTGAGCGGAATCGCACCCACCACTACCGACTCGCCCACGGTTGCGCCCGCTGGCTCGATCAGGGTTGGATTATAGGGCGCCAAGATCGACTTTTTGTAGGCTGTGCAGAGCTGAGCAATCGGGTTCAAATTGAACAGCTTGTATACGAGCCAACCGGAATTCTGATTGATGTTGGAATTGGCAACCGTCTCATCGAAATACACGATGGGACAGAGAAAGAATAGGAGGTAGAGCAAAACACCGGTGACGTACTTTACGTCCTCGTAGAACGTATTCAGAGCTGAGATGATCAGGCTGGAGCCGATCGAGAGTGCCAGGCTGAAAACCAAGAGGAGCGGGACGAGCACCACAGTCGCTTGAATCGGAAAGGACCCGGGGTGAATCAGGTAGTTGATCAGCAGATAGACAAAGAAGATTCCCAGGGCCAGGAGAAAGTTGACAAAATTGCTCAGCACGGCGGCAAGAGGAAGGATCTCCCGGGGAAAGTAGATTTTCTTGATAAGTGGCAATGCGGCCAGTACCGACTGAGCGCTGTCCATCAAACACATCTGGAAAAACATGAACGGCAGATAGGCAGCCATGATATAGGCGCCCATATTCGGCTGATTCTTGAAAATGAACTGTCCGTAGACGAAGGTCATCACGGACACCGTCAGGAGCGGATTCAGAAATGACCAGAAGAATCCCAGGGCCGAATTCTTATAACGGATCTTCAGGTCACGCTGAACCATGACCAGAAGCAGCTCACGGTAGCGCCAAAGCTCCCTGAGTTCCGCTATCATCGGCGCGAGTCTACCTTCCGACTACTTCGAGAACCCGAATTCGAATTGAGATCGGGCCAGGGTTGCGGATCAGTCCAATTGCGCTGATTTCGGCGTACCACTCTTCGGCCATCAACACAACCAGCCGTTCCTCGCCATTGCGGGCTCCGAGCGCTGCGCCACTCAACAGCGGGTCGGAAGTGGGCCCGAAGAGGTAGAAGGTCTGAGTGAGGCCCCGTCGCTCGCTGTTGGCGATTTCCTTGCCATTCTCGTCTTGAATCC
>CAMLEL010000201.1 GCA_946478935.1 uncultured Armatimonadota bacterium | reverse complement strand
ATCGTTTCCCTCTGCTTGTCAGGTGCGGCTCGCCCCGACTGGGCCAGGGCCGGACCTCTTTCCACCTTCGGCTTCTTTTCCGAACTCGATTTTGAACTCGATTTGGAGGCTGGAATCGGAGTGTCGGATACCAGAACCAGCCAAGTGTCCAGGGTGGGCAGAGTCCGGCCCTTGAGATAGACCTGCTGGCCCACTTTCAGGTCGCTCAAGCCGGCCTCTGGATTATCTTTCATCTGCACCTTGCTCTTATCCGTCGCCCGATAGACGAAGCGGGTCCCATCGGCGAGTTTGACCGTTACGGTTTTGGAATCGACCTTCTCGATCGAGCCCTTTTGGGGTTCTTTCCGGATTTTGTCCAGCCACTTCCAGGTCTCGTTATCGGCAAGTTCACGGAGCACAGGCGGATCGTTGTCGACCTTGATGCGTGCGGTAACGGCATCGCCGACTTTGAGATCTTCGCGTTTGGCAAACGCCTTGCCCTTCCAGAACCGGGTGTCGTGCTCGTCATCGACGGCCAGAGGCTCCGTCCCGATTTGAAGAATAAAGCCGCGTTCGGTGATTTCCAGCACGCGACCTTCCATAATCTCGTTTTCTGCCCTGGCGACAGACACCCCTATCGCACAAAAGAGGCACAGGATACACTTGAGCCACGAATGAATGAGATGGCGTTTGTGGAAAAGCGGGAGCCGGATTGGAAGCGGTTGACGTTTCTGTGTGACCGCGCTGACGCCACCATTAAAAATTTGAAGCCTGAAGAGCTGCATGAATTCGTCCGCCTGTACCGACGCGTTTCTGCCGACCTCGCCCTCGTCCGCACAAAGTCGACCAATCTCCAACTTATCGACTTCCTGAATGATCTGTCAGGTCGCGCCTACTCGACTCTCTATCGCTCTCCTCGCAAACCATTCTTGAAAGCCGTTGGGGATACTGCCGCCCACTGCGCCAGGACCGTTCGGCGATGCCGCGCGTTCGTTTACGCCAGCGCAATTTTATTCTTTGGTTCCGTTGCACTTTCCTTCTTTTTGATGGAGACAGTTCCGGAAACTAGAGAATTCTTTGTTTCCAGCCAAGTCAAGCCCCTGTTCGAGCAATGGAAAGAAGGCACTTTTGAAGAGCGAGGCGGCTCCGAATCATTGGGCATGACCGGCTTTTACGCGATCAACAATCCAATGGTCTCGATCTTTACCGGCGCTATTGCCGCATCCACCTTCGGGATCTTTACGGCCGAACGGCTGTACGAGAACGGGGCGATGCTGGGCGCTCTATCCTACGAGATGAACACCGTCGGAAAGCTTGGGTTCCTTTGGGCATCCGTGATGCCTCACGGCGTCCCCGAGCTTTCTGGAATTGTCATGGCCGGTGCGGCGGGATTCGTCATGGGATGGGCGCTGATCAATCCAGGGCGCCGAAAACGAGGGGAGGCTTTGCGCGATGCTGGTAAGGACGCCGTCACTCTATTGGGGACAGGCGTTCTCCTGATGTTCATCGCGGCTCCCATCGAAGGATTCTTCAGCTTCAATCCCACCATTCCGAGCAGCGTCAAGGTAGCCGTGATCGTGGTGGAGCTTGTTTTTTGGGGCCTGTTTTGGACCGGATTCGGGCGCGACCAAGAGCAATTGCCAGTGACCGAACCGGCCCAATTGAGTTCCGCGAAGACTTAGGCACGAAGTTTGCTATAGCAGAATTTGATGGAACAATCGGTTAGAGACGTTCAGACCGTCACCCCAAGCGGCCAAAGCATCGTGCCGCTTCCCGCAGGCGTGACTTTCAAAGAGGTCGTCACCCATGTGGATGACCGAGGACATGTGGTCGAGATGTACGACCCCCGTTGGGATTGGCACTCCGATCCACTGGTGTTCGTGTACTCGTTCACCATCCGACCTGGCCACGTGAAAGGTTGGGGAATGCACAAGATGCACGAGGATCGATATTTTCTGATGTCGGGCGAAATGGAAGTCGTTCTCTACGATGATCGCCCCGATTCTCCCACCAAGGGCATGGTCTCCAAGATCTACCTGAGCGAGTACAACCGTCGGTTAATGAACATCCCAGCCGGGATTTGGCATGCGGATCACAATGTGGGTAGCAAGGATGCCGTCATGGTCAACTTCCCAACGATTCAGTACGACCACACGAATCCTGACAAGTATCGTTTGCCATTAGATACCGACCTGATCCCGCACAAGTTCGAAAACATTCAAGGCGGCTGGTAACTGAAGTTCAGCATCCTGTTGCCAACTCATAATCGGGCCGATGTGATCGCCTTTGCCATCCAGTCGGCCCTCGATCAAACCGAGCAGGACTTTGAACTGCTTGTGGTGGGAGACGGGTGTACTGACTCGACCGCGCAGGTTGTCGCGTCCTTCGATGACCCTCGAATCAGATGGTATGACCTCCCGAAGGGTCCTGGGTTCGGCTATGCGAACCGCAATGTCGCACTCCGTGAGGCGAAGGGCGATTTCATCGCCTTTCTTGCGCACGATGACATGTGGTTTCCAGATCACTTGGAGCGACTCGCCGAACATTTCAAAAGCGACTCGATTCACTTCGCATATAGCCGCACTCTCTGGGTTCGGACGGATGGCAAGATTCTGCCGATCGTTTTCAATCTCCATTTGGAGGAGCATTTGGGGCCCTTCCTCCGAATGGAAATCAACTATGTTGCGGCCCTAAATGTGATGCACCGCCGCTCCAGCTTCGAGACCGTGGGTTTCTGGGACGATTCGTTGCCAGCGGCTGGAGATCAGGACATGTGGAGGCGAATCATTGAAAATCATGGGCCGAGGTCGATCGCCTTTGAACCCACTCCGACTGCCTTCCATTTCCGCGCAAACTGGCGGCCCGTGAATCAATCGGTTCCCCCAGACATTCGGTGGATGGCAAAATGGATTCAGGCGTCGACGAAGATTCCGCCCGCGCTTCTCCTTGAAGTTCGCCAAGATGCCTCCGAGCAATCCGTGGCTGCGGCCCGATTGAACGACAAAGTTTGGATTGCAAGCGTCCGATCCGCATCGGCAGCATTCATTGACCGACTTGCCTCGGAGTTCGCTCGAAAGGCTCGAGGTAGGGATCTCGAGTTCGAGCAGGTAAAACGTGCCCTGCGCCAAAAGCTCCTGCCAAATGATTCCATTGGGCATAGAATCTGGCAAAAGCTTCGTGGACGCTAGCCAGACTTTGGTGGGCCGTCGGGCCGCAGCGATGCCATGGCGACCTTTCCGCCCGCACTCCAGAGAATCGTTCCCACAAAGTCCCGGGTTTTGGTTTTGACCTTGTAAGTCACAAGCTTGTCTTTGCCAACGGCGAGTTCGCCTGCAAATTCGAGCCCTTCCAGATTCTGTAGTGGAGCTAGCCCACCCCGTGACATCCCTGCGCGACGGGTCTTCATTGGTGCAACGATCTCCGGCTCCAGTAACGATTCGTCGGCCTTGCCGGCTCCAAGCGCCAACAGAGCCTGACGAACCGTTTCGGTTCGCTTTGCGTCAGGATCAGACTTCGTCGCCGGGCTGGAAGGCTTGAGCGAAGGCTCGTACAATTCGGCGATCTGTTTGGCGAGCGGCTCGCCGCCAAAGGCATAGATATTTCCGAGAACGATAACCGAGACGCCCGCCTTCGGATAGCTGGCATAGCCAGCGCTATACCCTGCTGAATTTCCGCCATGCCCGTAATAAGGCTCTGCGCCAGGCAAGGAGACATTGATCCCCATCCCATAAGGTCGCCACCGTCCGGAGTTCAGAGTTGCCGAGTTCAGAAATAGGTCGTACGAGGACTTTTTCAGCAGCTTCCTTTCCCGCAAAGCCGCATCCCATTTCGCCATGTCCTCGATGTTTGAGAGAATGGTGCCGTCTGAGTTGATGCTTGCCGAAGAGAACTGACTGCGCAAAACCTGGTTCTGAATGCTTAGGTAACCCGCAGCGCGTCTCGGAATGATTGCGTTTGGATCGCTGAACGTTGTCTTGTTCATCTCCAGTGGCTTGAAGATCCTCTCTCGCATAAAGTTTGTGTAACTCATGCCCGACGCCTTCTCGATCACCCAGCCCAACAGGGCAAAGTTTGAGTTGCTGTAAGCCCACGCCACACCTGGGTCGAAATCGAGCGGCAGTTTGGTCATGATCTCCATCCACTTCGCACGCTCGTAGCTGTCGATCAAGCCAATTCCAGTTTCGAAGGCATAGTCCGGCAAGCCTGAGGTTTGATACAAAAGATGCCGAAGCTTGATCCCCTCCCAAGCTTTCGGGGATTCGGAGATGTACTTGGAAATTGGATCGTCGATCGAGAGCTTGCCGTCTTCAGCCAACAAGAGCGTGGCCATCGCGGTGAATTGCTTGGTTATCGATCCAATTTCGTATAGATCACCCTTTTGGGAGTCGACATCGAGTTCAAGATTCGCCTTGCCGAATATCTCGTGTCGCACAAGCTTGCCGTCTTTGACAATGCCGTAAGCAATGCTGGGAGACTTGGTTCGGGCCATCTCCGCTTTGATGAAATCGTCAATCGGGTCGGCATGGGCAATCGCCAGTGCAGCAAGCGCAATCGCACAAAACGTACTTTTCACGTCTTTGGACTACTTCCCTTGAGCAGCCCTTGGTTCCCACGGTCTATAACGTCTGAATGAAACGGGCGATTGTTATCGTTCTCGACGGCGTGGGAGCTGGCGCAGCTCCAGACGCAGCGGATTTCAACGACTTCGACGGGCCCTCGACCCTCAAGCACGTCTGGGAATCGAGTGGCGGCTTCGATGCTCCAAATTTGGCCGCTGTGGGCTTTTTGGCCGCTGGAGGCATAACGGGAGCCCCAAAGCCAGAAAAGGGCCGCTACGGTCGTCTCAGGGAGCTTTCCATGGGCAAAGACTCCGTGACTGGGCACTGGGAAATGATGGGCATACACACCACAAAGGCATTTCCAACCTATCCGGACGGCTTCCCCATTTCACTGATTAAAGCGTTTGAACGGGAAATCGGCACTCAGACCCTCGGCAACCGAGCGGCAAGCGGCACAAAGATCATCGAGGAGCTCGGCTCGCTCCACATGGATACTGGGTTTCCAATCGTCTACACCAGTGCTGACTCGGTTTTCCAGATTGCCTGCCATGAAGAGGTCGTTCCGATTGAAACTCTTTATGACTGGTGTCGAGTCGCCAGACGCCTATGCGTCGAACCCAATAATGTACAGCGCGTCATTGCTCGGCCGTTCCTTGGATCCGGACCAGGCGACTTCAAACGTACAGAGCGCCGAAAAGATTTCCCCCTGACGCCCGCGCCAAACCTGGTGGATGAGATCGGCGATGTCTATGGAATCGGAGTGGTGCCCGAGCTCTTCGACGGGCGCT
>CAMLEL010000200.1 GCA_946478935.1 uncultured Armatimonadota bacterium | reverse complement strand
GTTCTGGCTCGCTCGACTCGGCTCGATCATTCTTGCCGTCCTATTCTGTTTCCTGATCGACAAGCTCGCCGGAGGAGTCGACGACTTCACCAAGCGGCTGATCGTCTTGGCCGGCCTGTACGTCACCCTAAGCGTCAGCTTGAACTTGATCAATGGCATCACCGGCCAATTCTCGATGGGCCATGCGGCTTTCTATCAGGTGGGCGCCTATACCGGCGGATATTTGTCAGTCAAATATTTTTCAGCCGCCAACTTGCCGGGCCCGCTTTGGCTGGTGGTAACGATGCTGGCTGGCGCAGCCTGTGCGGCGGTGGCTGGACTGATTGTGGGACTACCCTCCCTCCGGCTCAAGGGTGACTACCTCGCAATCGTCACGCTCGGATTCGGCGAGATCATCCGAATCATCGTTCAAAACCAGAAGTCGATCGGCGGCTCATACGGCATGAACGTTCAGCCCAAGTTCCCGCAGCTCTTTGCCGGAACGGGCACGCTCGGCGTCTGGATGGTCTGGCTCCTGGCTATCATCTGCATTGCCGTCTGCCGAAACCTCCTCAAGAATGTGCACGGGCTACCTTTCCTCGCCGTTCGGGAAGATGAAGTGGCAAGCTCGGCCATGGGGGTCAACGTCACCGGAGTCAAGGTGATCGCATTCCTGCTCGGATCTGCATTCGCCGGCGCCGCCGGCGCTCTGCTCGCCAACTATGAGGGGTTCATTAGCCCGACCATGTTCACTATGGAGCTGAGCTTTATCGTGCTCACCATGGTGGTCCTGGGCGGGACGGGCTCGATAACCGGGTCCACGATCGCCGCGATGATCCTCTTCTACCTGCCAGAAAAACTCCGAGATATGTCGCCCGTTCCTGTCAGCTACCTCATTGGCGGAGCCATCGGCGCAGTCGCAATGGTTGCCACCCTCAAGTGGATTGCCGACCACTACCACGGCACCAAAATACAGAAGCTGACGCGCTATGCCGCCACGGTCGCGGGCGGGGTGCTCCTCACCGTGATACTGGGCATGGTCCTCAAAATGATTCCGGGTGTTGCCAAAGCGGCCCCAGTGGAGGCGAATAAACTTCGCATGGTGATCTTTGCCCTCACCCTGATCTTCCTGATGCTCCTGCGGCCACAAGGCATTTTTGGCCATCATGAATTCAGTTGGAATTGGGTCAAGCGGCTCTTCGGATTGGGTCGGCCAAAGGAATCGGTGGTGTCGGCATGAGCGAAACTCCGACTGCCCCGCTGTTGGACTTGAAGGATGCCACCATCCGATTTGGTGGCCTGGTTGCCGTCAACAAGGTGAATTTTGAGATTTACAAAGGCGACCTGTTCGGGCTAATCGGCCCGAACGGCGCTGGCAAAACCACGTGCTTCAATCTGATAACCGGAGTCTATGAGCCCACCGCGGGCCGCATTTTCTACAAAGGTCGATCGATCGGCGGCACCAAGCCAAACCGGATCGCCCGACTCGGCATCTGCCGCACCTTTCAGAATATTCGCCTCTTTGGCTCGCTCAGCTGTTTGGAAAACGTCATGGTGGGCGCCTATCTGCGACACCGAACGCCCTTGCTCACTGCCCTTACCGACATTCCCCCTGCGATCCGGGAAACCAAGGCCCTCAAAGAAGAGGCCATGCACCTGCTGGAAATCGTCGATCTCGCAAACGTCGCCAATGCTCGGAGCCGAGACCTTTCCTATGGTTCCCAACGCCGACTGGAAATCGCTCGAGCCATGGCCACCCAACCGGAACTCCTGCTTTTGGATGAACCCGCGGCCGGCATGAATCCGCAGGAAAAGGCGGACCTCATGGAAACCGTCCGCCATATCCGCGACGATCATGGCAAAACCGTGCTGCTCATCGAGCACGACATGCGCTTCGTGATGGGTCTGTGCGAGAAGATCGTGGTCTTGGACCACGGCGAGGAAATTGCCTATGGCCCACCGGATGCGATCCGTAACGACCCCAAAGTAATCGCTGCATATTTGGGCGAAGCTGTTTAGGACAGATTGGTGCACCAGGGAGGTGAGAAGTGCCAGTCGCCCCCCACCCACCCCAATGCCCCTGACAGGCACTGGACTTTACAGCAAGTTGCCTGTCTAAAGGCTCAAAGCCTCAGGACTTGATTCGTAGTTTGCCGCTACTTCTAGCGGGTGGGTGACGAAGGCCCTGAAGCAACAACTGCCATACAAGATTGAATTCCATCAGGACTGTTGCGGAGGAACGCCATTACATAATCTGGCTTGAATGAAGCGTCTTGCTTCATTAAACTACTTCTAAAGTGAACGCTAGGAGTCTTTGCTTTATCTGGAACAATCTCAATTAGTCTGGCTGCCTCCTGAACGGAATATTCCTTCCACATATTGCTATACTTGTGCGAACTAAAGGAGGTGTTACCCGGTCTTGGAACGCAAGTGATCGTCATCTTTCCGGAACTGGTTTCCAGCTTAAAGTGCACATTCTCTGGAACCTGCTTAATTTTCAGGTTTAGTTCTACAACCCAACTGGTGTTTAGTGGAGCCTCGAATACCATGGAAGACTGAGCAATATGGCATGTCAAGAGCGTTGAGTCCATCGGAGTAAGTCCATTCAAGCTAACGATCGGTGAAGGCAACCAAATACGGAAATCTACGATTACAGGTTGATCATGATCTGACTTGTACCCGATCATTTTATAGGATCGCAGCCACTCTCTTCGATGCTGTTTTCGCAATGTAGAATCTATTTGGCGCGTCGAATAATCCAAGAAAACTGTTTCGCCAGTTCTGGAGACGCCACACCCGCTACCGACCGATAGCAGAATTACTAATATGCCGTTCCTCAGTCTCAATGTTGCGACGCTCCGCCTTTAAGTTTTTGAGCTGCATCCCAGCCACTAACGGCTGCTCCCGCCCCTCTCATATCTGCTTCTTTTGCCTCAGGACGATCCATGCCGCCAAGCCCTGCCTCCCGCAACCTCAGTCCTGAGGCTCATCCATACCATCCTTCTAATCCCCATTAATCCAACCCCGTGTCCTCACTCTACATCCATCTTCCCACATATTCGCAACTCATCCCCTCGAAGGCATGGACGAATGTCGAGGACCGTACCCGTCCGGCAGACTCACTCGCCGCCAAACCCTCGGTTGATTCAGGGTCGCAGGTGTAATATGCTGTGTTCGAGTTTCCTGGACAAGCCTCAGGACTGAGCTGGCGGATTGCCACATCGGTCGAGAGGATCGTCCTGAGGCAGCAAAGTTGCATATGATCTTCCATCTCACATCAGGGCGAGTGATTTCCTTATGGCCCACGAATCTCCCTAGGGTTCGTCCAAGTTGCCCATCTGCCGTAGTCTTTTAGTCGAATGTGTGTGTCTTGGTCCCGACGCCCACCAGTACCTCCATTATTGTTCCTATAACCGCCAGGAACATGAATTCTGACATAGGGTTCGCGTGCTTCTGGGTAGCTGGCGCTCGGGTTGCCGGGCATTATTCTGATGTAGTTTTCAGGGTTTTTTGGGTCTGTGTAAATAATGCCTCCTCCACGATCAGACGGCCTTGCGCTCCAGTGTACAGGGATTGGATGCGGCCGAAATGGCCATACTGGTGATGGCGGATCAGATAGGCGTCATGATCTTTGCCGTCGTGCTGGCGGTGGCCTTTGTGCTGGCTGGCACCGATTGTCCAGGGGCAAAACAATGTCATTTTAATTCAATTACTCTCGTGACGCCTAAGCGGGAGCTGAGATCATCAGCGACGATTACCATGACTGGCACTCCGTGCAGGTTTACCAAAGATTCCACGAGGCGGCAGAGTTTTTCAGCTTCAGACGTGTTATCGGGCCAATTGGGATAAACGAACCAATCAATGTCATGGGTGGTTAGTTTATATGCTCTGAACACTTCACCAATCAACTCATCGTTCAGTGCATAGCAAATATAATAACGTGGTCCGCGTTTGTAATCCCAGTAGATTTGTTCGAACCACACGCACGATCCGTCATAAAGCACAGCAAAGCCGCTCACAGGTCCATCGTAATACTCATTTACAATAGCCCAGAGAAACGGGTGCTTTACGGCTTTTTTTGCCTCAGGACGATCCATGCCGCCAAGCCCTGCCTCCCGCAACCTCAGTCCTGAGGCTCATCCATACCACCCTTCTAATCCCCATTAATCCAACCCTGTGTCCTCACTCTACATCCATCTTCACACATCTCCGCCATCTTTGCCAATCTATAGTCGTGGGTGAGTTGAGGACCGAACCGGTCCGGAAGACGCACGCGCCGCCAAACCTTTGTTACCTCTGGGCTCGCGTATTCCATACTCTCGGCTTAATGCGGCTAAAATCCTGAGACTAATCCGCAAACCTGTGGAAGTGCCCCACTGCAAAGCTGGAACTCAAGAGCAGAGCCGTTGCGCTGAGGATGCAGACTAGCCTAAACCAAAGAGAAATCCTCATAAAACACCAACTGGGCGTGGAAGCCAAGTAAGTTATACAGGATTAAAAGAATGGCGTCAAGCCGCTAATCACAGATACTGGTCCAGAATGCACAATCGAAAGATCGCTTCTCCTAGCCCACTTTCAACTGGCGACTAGAAACGCACGACGCGTTGTGCCGCCTGGATGATCTTGTCCACCGACGGAAGCACAAACAATTCCAGCGGCTTCGCCCACGGAACCGGCGTGTCCATTCGCGTCACTCGTACCGGTGGCGCATCCAGGTACTCAAATCCGATGTCGCTGATCCTGGCAACGATTTCTCCGGCAAAGCCACAGGTCATCGGCGCTTCATTCACCACCACGACCCGATTCGTCTTGGCCAAAGACTCCAGGATCGTGTCCTCATCCAGAGGTACCAGCGATCGGATATCGATCACTTCCGCCGAAATTCCATCCTCCTGCAACTTGTCCGCCGCTTCCAGGCAGTGATAGACATTCTGCCCGTACGAAACAAAGGTCAGGTCCTTCCCTTCGCGTCGAACAGCCGCCTTGCCGAGCTCGACCGTGTAATCGTCCAGCGGCAGCTCTTCCTCGATCTTCCGTTCGCGATAAAGCTGCTTGATCTCATAGAACAGAATCGGGTTTCCGTCGCGCAGGGCCGATTTCATCATGCCCTTTGCGTCGTATGGAGTCGAGGGACACACCACCTTCAAACCGGGAGAGTGTGCGAACCATGCCTCATTCATCTGGCTGTGGTATAGCGCGCCACCACCATAGGCGCCGGCCGGACCGCGCACCACCACCGGAAGGTTGACTTCCCCTGCCGTACGGTAATGATAGGTCGCCATCATGTTGACGATCTGGTCGAATCCACACGAGATAAAGTCGATGAACTGCATCTCGACCATGCATGTCTTA
>CAMLEL010000199.1 GCA_946478935.1 uncultured Armatimonadota bacterium | reverse complement strand
AGCCTTTCTCGCGGCCTCGTAGTAAGGCTCGGTATCATAACCCCAGTTGCCATTGCGATGAGCCGTGATCGTCTTGTGGTGTGGGCCCTTGAGTGTCTCGCTCACATTGATCGTGAGTTCAGTAGCACTTTCGATTTTGGAGATCTTTCCGACGCAGATGAACTTCGCTCCAGCAGCGTAGGATTCAATTGAGGAGACCACTGGCCGCACTTGCCCAAAGGCGGTCCCAACCAGGAGAATTGCCCCAAGCACCGAAATCGACTTCATGCAAATCGGACGACTCCCGGGCATACCTTGTTACATGCGGGACAGTGAAAGGCGGCCGCATGTCACTGTTACGATGAGTTCACGATCATGTGGGACAACTCCTCGAAAAACTATGACGGTATCAGATGCCCTCGCACAAGCTGAAAAGTTGCTTCCTGGGACCCAGTCCCCGTATGGAGAAAAGGATGCCAGGTGGGAAGCCATTATTGCTGTCTCTGAGTTCATCGAAGCTGAGCCAGAGGCAATCTGGCCGTTTGTGGAACGATGGGGGCAACACCCGGACGAAGACTTACGTTCGGCCATCTCTACATGTGTTTTGGAGCATATGCTCGAACACCACTTCGATCTCATCTTTCCAAGGGTTGAACGCCTGGCCCGAACCAACAGTCTCTTCGCTGTGACCACACTATCTTGCTGGAAATTCGGTCAAACCACCCTGCCCAAGAACTCAGTGAAGTTTGACCGACTTTTGCAGGAATTGCGCGAGCAATGAACGCCTGCAATGCCCCTAAAGCTCCCAATGTCAGTCGGCCGAGCGGGTCGCCCGATCCACGTTGTGATAACCGGGCAATGGCGCCTTGACGGACTGTTCCCACTTCAAGAACTTCGTATGCCCATCTTGAAAGGCAAAGTTTGAGCCGCCGGTAAACGGTCGCAGATCCAAGCGCTCCAAGAACCAATCCTCCGCCGGTTCGCCCGGGTGGTGAGCGCCGATGTAAAGGCTCAGGTCCTCCCAGTCACTCGTGGCCGGGTTGGCCAACGCGTTCTCGGGCCAAGGGTGATAGTCGCTGTCGGCAATGTCCCGATTCCGCATGGCAATGATGATTTGGCCAGCCGGGTTGCTACCGCCCGTCAAGGACTCGCCATGGGTAAACAGGCCGTTCATGGAGTAATCGCTTTCTGGCATGACCAAGTCGCCTTCGTGGTCGGTCACCTGCTTGCGCGTGTACGCCGGTGTGCGGAACACGTCTCTGCTCTTCACGTATCCGTACAGCGACTCAAACCAATCGTAATGGATATCGTGATCGACGATCATCGCTCGATCGTCGTTGTCGTTAGCGTACAGCATGATGGCCTTGCCAATCTGGTTCATGTTGGATAGGTCTGCCGTCTTCTTGGCCGCATTCTTTGCCTGGGAGAAGACAGGGAAGAGGATTGCCGCCAAGATCGCGATAATTGCGATGACGACAAGGAGCTCGATTAGAGTAAAGGCTTTTCGGTTCATTTTGGTTTGCCACGCTTTGGTAGCCACAAACATCGGGGCGCGAGGGCGCCGTGGGAGATGCTTCGCCTGGGGAAAGGCGGTGTTTGTGTTAAGCTGCCGGCGGTGCGCGGGAACCCAAAGATGGCCAGTAAGCGCTGGATGACCGTTGGGCCACTTCCGGAATTGTCTCTCGAACTTCAAACCAAGTCGGCGTCACTACCGAGCGTGCGATTGAAGGCAGGCAAGCTTCTGGATCATCTGGCGGAATCGGGGGCGAGACTCGGTCCACGTCGGTGACAGAGTCCGCGTCGTCAATGGTTTCGGCAAGTTCCGTCCGCCGCTTGCCAAGGAGGGCAAGGTGGCAATGTGGACAGTCCGCCTCGTCCGTGTGGAGTGGTTCGGATGTGCCAGATGAAGACAGCAGCAGCAAGTACAGCAACGCTGCCAGCCCTGCAAACCTCCGATTCCATCTAACATCCGCCATCGACATGATCATTATACGCCCGGGGGGTATGGAATAAAGCCAGAAATTGAAGAACGTTCCCTGGCCGCCTAATATCCATCTGGACGAACGGTATTCTGAATTCCCAATGCTGCACTTTCTTCCCGTTCTCGTGGCAGCCGCAATTCAGGTGACGCCACCCGGTTTTGCCAAGGCGAAGGAGCCTCAAATTGCGATAGATGGGCAGAAAGTACACATTGCCTACGGCCTGGGCAACGAGATCTATTTGTCCTCGTCCAGCGATGAAGGTAAGAGCTTCGGGGAACCCATAAGGGTCGCTGAAGTGAACAAGCTCGCTCTCGGAATGCGACGAGGGCCGAGAATCGTGTCGAATAAAGGCACGGTGACGATCACTTCCATCTCCCATGCGGATGGCGACCTGTTGGCATTTCACTCAAAGGACCAGGGCAAATCTTGGTCCCCGGCGACCAAAGTTAACAATGTGGTCGGATCAGCGCGAGAAGGTCTCCACGCAATGGCCATGGCCCCTGATGGAACGATCGCCTGTGCATGGCTGGATCTACGCGCCAAAGGGACTCAGCTCTATTCCGCATTTAGCAAGGATGGAGGCGCAAGCTGGTCCGATAACCGCCTCGTCTATGCCTCGCCCGGTGGCACGATATGTGAGTGCTGTCATCCCTCTCTTGCCTTCGATAGTCGTGGGAAATTGTACGTCCTCTTCCGGAACTCCCTGAACGGCGCGAGAGATATGTATCTGACCTCCACGTCTGACTTGCGAAAGTTCGAACCTGCTGTCAAGCTTGGGCAAGACAGCTGGATGCTGAACGCTTGCCCAATGGACGGCGGCATGCTTGCCGTCGATCAGGCTGGTGACGTGCAAGCCGTTTGGAGAAGAGAAAACCGTTTGTATCTTAGTGGCCCTTCTCCCGAGGAGCATCTATTGGACAAGGGATCGCAGCCTTGGATCACCGCAAATTCAAAAGGTATGGCCCTCATCTACCAACGGGGCAAGGAAATCGTTTTGGCATCTGGCTGGGAACCCCAAGTCGTCACCAGCAATGGAAGCAGTCCAGTCGTCGCAAGCACACCGAAGGGCACGTTTGCTATTGCTGCCTGGACTGAGAATGGTATCCGCGCCCTTCCGTTCAAGCAATCAACTCGCAGATAGCTCTCATTCGTCTGATGGCTAGAATGTGCCCGTTTAGATTTCGCCTGATCCTCGCCATCTTTATTCTGTCGACCTTCTCCGCTAGCGCCCTCACCACGCCGGGGCTGGTCCAAAGAAAGGCAACAAAGTCCACCGCGCTGGTTTCCACCGAAGTCAGAAAAGAAGCACGCAAACTCGTGGACGCCTGGATCAGCACCGCTGGAGCGACTACCCTGGACAGACTGGCCAACCGCACGATTGCTTTCGCCGGCCTTGTGCCCGGGCTTGATCTCACGCTGGACGGTAAGAAGATAAGCGCGACTGACGCACTTGTCAACAGCTCCCTCACCATCATCAAGAGCCATTCGAACGATGAAGATGCCCGCGCCATTCGCAACGCCGTCTATGCGCTCATGGAGATCGCACAGGGTCGGGTAGAGGTTGCGAAGCGGAATTAGTCAAACGTTACAACATCCCTGGAATTTGCAGGGAACCAGTTTGCGTAGTAATCCCGTGCAAATCACGCGTTCGCTAGCTCTCTTACTGCTTTCCGTGCTCGCCGCCACAGGCTCAGCCCAGCCACTGCCTCGGCGCAGTTTCTTTGGCGTTGCCGGTGGACCCATCACTGCGGAAATGAGGGCGGAAAGGAAATTGCCTGCTGCAGGCGGCATCCTTGTCAATTCCATCCTTCCCAACTCCACCGCGTCCGCGTCGGGTCTGAAGCCGGGCGATGTTCTCTTGGCCATCGCTGGCAAAACGCTTGAGAACGGACAGGTGTTTGCCGCTGCCGTCAATGAGAATCTGCCCGGCACCAAAGTGAAGGTCAAGATCAATCGAGAAGGTAAGGAATCTGAGATTGAGATGACGATGGTTCCCAAGCCTAACGACAAGGGCGAAAACTATGAAGTCATTTATGACCACGTGGTGAGCAAGGGTGCACGCTTAAGGACGTTCGTGAGCAAGCCCACCCAGGTCTCAGGCAAGCGGCCAGTGCTCTTCCTGATCCAAGGGATCGGACAGTTCAGCCACGATTCCCCGCTCTCCGGTCCGAGCTCCTACAACCGAATTCGCAAAGCGTTCAACGACAAAGGTTTTGTCACCTTGGCCGTAGACAAGCCGGGCATCGGCGACAGCGAAGGCAAGCCCTTCAACCAGATCACCTGGGAGGAAGATGTAGATGCCTTCCGCCAGGCCATCAACAGCCTCAAGAAATACGACTTCGTCGACCTGAACAACGTTTTCATCTTCGGTCACAGCATGGGCGGCTGCGAAGGTCCGATCATTGCCACCGAGTTCCCAGTTAAGGGCATCGCGGTGTACGGCACCGTCACCCGCACATGGCATGAGTACATGCTGGAAAACCTTCGCCGGCAAGCGCCTCTTGCTGGCACTTCTCATGGCGAGGTTGATGCCCGAATGCGAGGCTTGGTGGCAGCGCTCCACCTGATCTTTGATGAAGGATTGGAACCGTCAGATGCAAAGGCCAAATATCCCAAGTGGGCAACCGCCATTGATAGCTTCAGCCCCGACGGTAAGTCGATGTCGGGCATGCCTTTGACGTTTTGGCGAGGCTGTTTTGCGGAGAACTTCAGCACCTATTGGGAAAAAGTCACCTGTCATGTGGCCTCAATGTTTGGCGAGAACGAGTTCATCGCCTCCGAACCCGACCATCCTTTGATTCCCCAGATCGTGAACCAAAAGAATCCCGGCAAAGCCAAGTACATCGTTGTGCCGAACTCGGATCATGGGTTCTACAAGACCACATCCATGGCCGACAGCTTCCGCGTGTGGCAGCCTGGCCAGCCCAAGGAGTTCAATCCCGTGATCATCGAGATGTTAACCAAGTGGGTGGATGAGGTGATGAAGGGCTGAGTGCTTCCCTAGCATCGTCAAGGTACATACTGGATCGGTGCCTCATCAGAACAGCTGCGCTTTGGCATTCGTCAGAGACAACTTCATGTGCCGCTATTGCGGCAGCCGCGTTTATCTCGGTCCGGCCGTCAAGTTCATAGAATTTGAAGCGCCAACACTCCAGCTTTATGATTCTCATGGTAAACGCGAACCGTTAAGAAGCTATTGGGCAACGGTCGATCACGTTACTCCGCTAGCGAGCGGCGGAACGGACTGCCTTGAGAATTTGGCAACTTGCTGCGTTAGGTGTAATTCGACAATTGGCGGCCGTGGAATCCTCCCCGATGGGATAGATGAATCGGACTGGTTGGGATATGCCGACGTTTTCCTTGCCCTTGCCGATCGTTTCGCTATT